>NZ_JBBBBL010000018.1:0-107731 GCF_037120585.1 Bacillus sp. CCNWLW194
ATTAACATAAGAAAATAGTAACGTGCTTTTAACTTCAAAAATAGTCTAAATCCTTAAGTTGATGGATGTGGGGTAGTACCACATCACCATCCACTTAAGAAATGTAAACACGCCCAAAATAAAAAATGAGCTAACTTCTCAAAATAACTAACTGTAGAGAAAGAGAATTTTCATTTAGGGGGTACTTTTATGCTAGAAAAAAGGCTTATAAAGTTGGTAGCTCAAAAATTAAATTAGGATACTCCGTAAGTATATGCTAGACTTGGTTTACCATTTGATTTACTGTTTTCATGTCCTTTATGAGTCGGGGGTTCTTTGTTTCACGGAAAAAAAGGCAGACTCTCATAAAAGAGCCTGCCTTCCCTGGTTTGTAAAATTAAGAAGCTTTACGTACGTTTGAAGCTTGAGGTCCACGTTGACCTTGCTCCAAATCAAAAGTCACTGCTTGACCTTCTTCTAAAGTTTTGTAACCTTCGCCTTGAATCGCTGAGAAATGAACGAATACATCGTCTCCACCTTCACGTTCGATGAATCCGAAGCCTTTTTCGCCATTAAACCATTTCACATTACCTTTTTCCATTTGTATTGCCTCCTAGTGTGTAAACACACACAATGTAATACTATCCTTGCTCTCAGTGATCATAAAGGTGAAAAGTTACAAATCCTTTACACCGAACAAAAATAATTCATTTTAATAATAACATTTTTTGTAATAAATGTAAAGGTGAAGAAAAGACAGCTACTATGTTTATGCAAATGTTAGAGCTAAAGAAAAACACGTTTCATAAAATAATGACGGAATATGAGGAAATAAAGTAGAATCTCTCTTATTAGAAATCCTAATTTTTCTTTGGTTGTAAGAATCTTGATGTTTTTGTATCAGAATAGTATTGTGTATATCGAAAAAAATAAAAGACAACTCCAATTAAGAGTTGTCTTTTTGTGTAATAAAATCCCCAAAATATGAAAATATACAAACGAATATAATACGCTATGGTTGATATTATAACAAAACCGAAGAGTATTGAAAATAAAAAGAATGTTGTAATGATTTTTTAAGATTTTAGTTAAAAAAGCCTCGAAAATAAACCTTTTATAAAGGTTTATTTTAAATATGATTATTGTATTTCGAGGGAATCCTTATAAATCTTAGCTATATAGTTTACAAATTCAATGACAGGATAGTGTATGAGTGAACGGTGCTGCGTAAAACGAACCCCTGCTTTTTCCATTTTCGAAATGAGTTGTTCAACTTCCATCTCTTTTTGTTGTATTCTATCATAATTTTGATATACAATGTTTTTCCATTGATAGGAAGAGCCGTGAAAATAACTCTCCCCTTTTACCCTGTGACTAAATATAATTTCTATTTTTTCTCTACGTTGTTTTTCCTTCATATGCGCTTCTGTTGACTGCATGTTTATCGCCTCTTCCCTTTTTTGTTGTATAACAAAATTTGGTCTAACTCACCATACATAGCCAATGTACATTGTTCTAGTTGGGATTTGTTGTTTAAGGCTATCTCATCCACTGTATTTGGTTTTCAAGTGCTTAATCTAATATATTGGATTTATATCTAAATAAGTTGTTAATGTGTATAAAACACTAGCTATCTTTATTATAAAATGATTCTTTATAAGCATGCACCTTTTTACACTCACCAAGATTTACAACATGAGGAGAATCTTCATCCATGAATGTTATTCTGTATTTACTGAGGTTAGTTTTTTTATTTAGGCTAATTAACATATTGTATGCCTCAGTATCTATTTTATAAAAAGAAAATATATGAAACGGGTCCCTTTTGATATAAAAAAATCCTATAAAAATATAGCGCTCTTAAGAAATTTTATTACAAATTTATTGTGTTTGACTTTAAAAAAGGAACGTAATATTTATTTGTAGAAAATTTTAAGGGTAAAAATAAAATGACAATTTATATGATAAGAAAAGGGGGCACTTATAGATGCTAACAAATGATTTAGATTTCCGATTAGAACCACGTTTAAAAGAACTGTATGAACAACATAAAATAAGAGCGCAGAAGATAGACTGGGGTTATCATGAGTTTTTACCATGGGATAAGGGCATGGACTTTAAAAGAGTTCCTTGGGATGAAAGTCAAGTTACTCTTCCTTCTGGTGTAATTACAGCAATTGAAACAGCTTTATTAACAGAAGTGAATTTACCATGGTTTACAACGTATTTATCTGCAACTTTTAAAGGATCCCTTTCTGTTATTACGGACTTTATTCACACATGGACTTCAGAAGAGGATCAACATTCGAATTTATTGGAGACATATTTACTACTCACTAGAAGTGTGAACCCTAAACGAATACATGAATTAAGAAAGTCAGTCGTTGAGGGTGGATTTGAGCCAGATTTTCATACACCAATCGAAGCCATGACGTATACGACGCTACAAGAACTTGCAACGATGGTGTTTTACAATAATGTTGCTAAGGTTGCAAGTAAGCATGATCCAGATCTTGCTACATTATTACGTCGTCTTGCCAAAGATGAGACTCTTCATTATGCTTTTTATCGAGACGTCATTCGACCACATTTGGAATTAGAACCTAATTATTGCTACCATATTGCCAATGTGATTAGGAATTTTAAAATGCCAGGTGCCGTCATGCCTGATTTTGAAAATAGAATGGCTGTGATTGCAAAAGAAGCAAACTATGGACCACTACAATATTTTGATCAAGTACTTGATGTAGTGGTTGAGTATTGGGGGTTAAAAGACTTACGACCAATTGCCCCTCTTGCTGAAAAAGCAAGAATTGAGATTTTGGAGTACCATATAAGATTGAAAAAAATACGGGATCGATTTGGCCGTTTTCAAGGAAAAACTAATCCACGTTAATGAGTAGAGATTTCAGAATATAAGTGGGGGAATTCCCTTTCCCTTTATGGAGAATCTGACACACTCCCTATTGTTTTGGGGGTGTTTTTTACTTAATTTAATTTTCGTTAAAAATGGTTGACGATAAAAATGATTTTATGATATTATAAAATATTTGTTAAAAAACTACATATGTGTTAAGGTTAAGAAGGTTACCATATATGGAGGTGGATTATATGTTTCAAATTGGCGATAACATTGTTTATCCAATGCACGGAGCAGGTATAATTGAAGCCATAGAAGAAAAAGAATTCTCAGGAAAAAAACAACAGTATTTTGTCATAAAAATGTCGATCAGTAAGATGCAAGTCATGATTCCTACGGGTAAAATAGTGAATTCAAATATACGCCCAGTTACTGATATGCTTGCATTAAAGCACATTATACACATTTTTCACCATGAAGAATCCTGTAAATTACTGCCGTGGAAACAAAGGCATAAAGTGAACACGGAAAAAATAAAAACGGGTGAAATACAAGAAGGTGCTGAAGTTGTACGCGATTTAATGCGTATGAAGAAAGAAAAAGCACTGAATACAAGCGAAAAAAAATTGTTGGATGATGCATATAAGTTTTTGATTAGTGAACTAGAATTAATTAAAGGAATCACTGAAAATCAAATAAAAAGTTTCTGTTAAGGTTCATTATAGACAATGTATTATATCCGTCGAAAACATCCTGAATTTTTTCGGGAATGTGATGAGTATTAAAAGCAAATCATTTCAAAGACATTAAATTTCTTCAACTCACTTTTAGAGTAGGAACCTCTTTTGTTATTACTTCAATCTAATCCATTTTTATTTTTAAATTTCTTTTACGAACGTTCGAAGTTTCATCAAATAACTCGATTAAATAGTCACTTGATTTTTGCAATCCTGATTCAAACTGGCACGGACAAGGATCCGTAAGGATGAAAGAGAGGTAGGGCTTTCATTGTTTTAGGTAATATACTATCTAAGTCATTATTTCTAGAAGAAAAAACAATCAATCTCACCGCTACCTTTAAGGATTTCTTACATCTACTGAGACAGTGAATAATAATTGTTTCTCTTCTTTATGTAAAATTGATAAACGAACTGGTAACACCATATGGTCAACTACAAAAAATGGTTTTCTGGCCAGGAAACCATTTTAAATTCCATTTACATTACAATAGTAAATTAAGCAATAAGAAGGAGCGTACACATGAAAAAAATGTTAACAAAAGAATTAAGTAATGAATTAAAGAAGCGGGATGGAATCATTTCCATTACTGTTGAGCCTTACGAAAAAATCGAAGTTGGTGGAATTCGTGTAGATGGACCAGCTATTATTCTAATTAATCAAGAATAGGTAAAAATAGTTGTATGCAAGAAGAAAAGGATCAACCTTTACGAGAAGGGAAGATCCTTTTTGTTTGCTACAGCTAATATGGGATATACGTAACTTTTATCTGATGTGTTGGGGTTAAAAGGAAGGAGAGGGTCGGGATTATCATGGTAGAAAGCTTAATATTGGTAGGATTTCTTTTTACGTTATATAAATTAGTTCATAAAAAAACAAACTAATTTACATAACGATATATTATTTCCTTTTTAAGGGTGAGATTTATTTGATAGTGAAATGGATAATTTAAAGGAGGAATTTAGATGAATGCAAGGAAAGAACGCATAAAATACGAAAAGATGTCAAAGAATTATGACCGTATTTATTCAGTTTCGTTTATCCTACTAATTATACTTGTTTGTAGTAGTGTGATTATCATAGGAGCTACAGGAGGAAAATATGGAGTGTTTTTATTATTAGCAATTTTACTTAACGCACGTATTACGAAAGAATCTCAAAAAAAGTATGAGCAGTATGCTAACAAAGGGCGTATTTAAAATGACACATATCTTGAAAAGAACAACCTAAATGTACATTCAAAATATCCCTTTATCATCTCCTGTTAACTGGTAAAAGTAACTTTATATAAATCATTTTTTTAGTAATGTAGAAATAGAAACCGTACCCTATTAAAATGTTATTTTCGTTCCTATAATGAATTATCCTTCTAGCATATTTATAAGATTTATATCATATATTAGTAGAAAGAATGCAAGTTAGAAAGGAGTCTTATAGAATGAGTTATTCGAAAGGAAATGACTTGAGTGAACAAAATATGGTAAGTGCGCCTAATCCCTATGTATATCAGACATTACAATCAGTAATTGGTAAACATGTGGTTATTGAAACTGTAAGAGGCAATATAAGAGGTAAATTAAAGGATGTGAAACCAGATCATTTGCTCATTGAAGATACGGCGCCATATATTGTACGCATTCAACAAATTGTATGGATTATGCCAAAGCAATAATCAAATTTATAAAAAATTAATGTCATAGTGCACCAAGTAAAAACACAGGGTTTTATCTCTGTGTTTCTTCAAATTTCCGTTTTTGAATATATGCTTGAGCATGAATAAGTTCTTTCTGAAGCTCTTTTAATTCTTTTGTAGATTCGGATTCAATAGCCATGTAAGTAGTAACTAAACTAATCATCATATCCATCTTCTCTACTATATTTTGAATGACTTGTTCAGATTGCTCTTTTTTAGGATGTTGTATTGCTATTAATACATTTTCTATATAATTGTTCTTTCTTTGCTGAATATCATAAATAAACTGTTTTGTGTTTGAGTTCATTTGTTTTTCCTCCATTTTGGATATACTTCTATTCTATCATATTCGAATGGAAAATATTAGATTATCCTAAATATACACCTGTCTCCCACATCTCCTCAAATATACAAACTAATCCTTTAACGTAAAGGAAGCTAAGAAAAATTTTTATAAAGAAAAAGCCGATTTCCCTATATATTAAGGGCATCGGCTTTTGTTCATATTCTTTTACTTAATCAATTTCTGACATAAAACTTATAATAATAAAATTACTTTTACTAAATAGAAAAGGGTTTATACTGTACATTTTAAAATATCAATTAAGCACTAATATTTTGGTTATGCACTGTTTCACCTTTATGGGAAACATAACTGTGTGCTATCATTCCTAGCATTATTACAAACATCCCAAACCAAGATAAAATAGAGGGGAATGAAGAATGTAATAAGATTAGTTCTCCGATAACAGCAAAAAGCACCTCCATGGATTGTGTTGCTTCAACGGTTGCAAGTTTCTGCATATCTCCTTTAACCATATCAGTCGCTTTAAAAAATAAGATAGTTGCAATTACACCAGAGCAAATAGCAACTAAAATAGATTGCATAGTTTGCTCCTTACTAGGTATTCCTGCTGTAAAAAGACCGTACAAGGATAGTAAAAACCAAAACGGTAAGCTAGCTAATGTCATTCCAAGGACACGTTGATAAGCATCTAGACGATCTCCACAAACCTCCATCATCTTACGATTCCCGAGTGGGTAAGCAAAAGAAGCTACAATTACAGGGATAATACCTAACATAATATCTTTTACAGCAAGCGATTTTGCTTGTTCCATTTGCATAAGGAAAATACCAAGAAGAATAATCAATGACATACTCATACCCTTCATTGGAATTTTTCCTCTTTTCTTAATAATTCCATCTGGTGTTTGATAGGTTTGGATAAAAAGAGGAGCTAACAAAGATCCTGATATAATAGTAACTTGCCATGTCCCCGCAATAATCCATCCTGGTGCATGTGCAGCAGCAAAACATAATGGAGCATAAAATAGACCAAAACCTACAAAACTCCATAAAAACCATGCACTTAAATCCTCTCTCATAACTTGTAATAATACTTTTAATTTTTTTCGACTCATAACAAGAAGTAAAAGGAATGGAAGCATGAAAATAAACCTTAATGAAGCACTCCATATCCAGCTACCACCTGATAATTCCATTGCTCGATTTAATATAAATGTGAAAGCAAAAAAGAAAGCAGCACATATACCTAAAAAAATAGGGCGCAAATTTCTCACCTCAATCTGCCTCATAAGTCATTAATTTCTCAAGACTTAACCAGTTTTGTTCTACAAGATGCGCTGTTGTTTCTTTATCTTTATGTTTGCACGCCTCTATAATTTGCTGATGTTGTTCTACTGACTTTAGACCATTTATAGAAGTGAACTGAGAAATCTCGAGACGTTGGATCTTAGATATACTTCGTTCTAACGCACGAATGATTTCAGGATTTCCTGCCACATCTAAAAAAACATTGTGGAATAACTCGTCAGCTTCAATTGCTTTTATAATATCTTTTTTCTCAATAGATAATAGTAATGCCTTATTACTGAACTCTAATTCTTGAATATCTGATTCTTTCAATAATGGTACTGCTAAACGAGCAGCTAACGAGTGTAAAACTGCTACCACAGTAAATGCGTGTTTCGCCTCCTCAATATTTAATGGTGCAACACGAGTAACTGAACCAGGAATAGATTCAACAAGTCCTTCATCCTCAAGACGCTTCAACGCCTCTCTAACTGGAGTACGGCTAATTCCAAATTCTTCTGCTAACTCTTTGTCATTTAAGCGTTGCTCCGGTTGCAGCTCTAATGTAACGATTGCTTTTTTCAAAGTTAGATATACTTCATCTCTAAATGACATACGTTTAATGGGTTTAATAATATCTTTTTTCATAAAACCAATATATCGGATATTGGTTTTATGGTCAACTCTAATTTTCCAATAAAATATACTCGATTATCAAATTCTAAAAACGAGCGTTTAAGGAACTCTATTTAGTACTAACAAAACTTAAAAAATACGGTCAAAAACTAGTTCTAAAAATCATTGCCAAAAACAAAGTATCATAACAATCATCAAATACCGCTTAAGGAACCTTCTTAACGTATGAAAAAACCAAGTTTTTTAAAGAAATAAATCCTTAGCGTACGAAATTCGCGTTTTATTGGTGGAACTCCCTAATTAATTTGCTTAATGGATTCGGTCTCGTCTGTTTTGGATACTATTTTTATTTCGGATAGATTTCTTGCGAAATATGTATCTAGAGCCGTATTTTAATTTAAATGTGATACGATAATTGTATATATGCATTTAGATGGTAAAAGGGGATGAGTGTTGATGAAAAACCATACAATGGTAAACGGAAAACTCCTTCAGACATATAAAAAGTGGTCAAATCTCCGGCAAAAACAAAAAGATCATATTTCTAATTGGTTATGTAGGGATTACATACAGTTTGTAAGAACGCATCATCGAAAACCTAGAAAAAACGAGCATGATGAGATTTTTCATGAAGTGATGAATCAAATACAGGAACAAGAAATATGGATTCCATATGGTGAAGTGAAAAAATATTATGTAAGCAAAATAGGAAAATGGTTTAGAAAAATAGAAGGTGAATGGGAAATACAAATAGACAACAATGAGCGGCAGCAAGTATTAAAAGAAAAGTAGATACAAATAGGGGGCGTATTTCATGTATAACTTACAAGAAGATATGTATGAACAATTGAGAGAGAAAAAAGGGGAAGTTACTGTATTTTTAACGAATGGTGTTCCAGTACGTGGGCAGATCCTTGCAACAGATAAATTTACCGTCCTAATGATGGTTCATGGTAAGCAACAACTAGTCTACAAGCAAGCAATTTCCACAATTCTTAAGTAATTCTTTTTACTTTTTTCGAGAAAAGAGGAAAAAACACAAAAAAATAGAAGATTGAGATCAATCTTCTTTAAAAAAGGAACAGATGACAGATTACTACTCCAACTCTTAATCAATTATAAATAAGCACATATAAATATTCAATCCATTCTGAGTTTTCTCAACACATTTGTCTTATTTTTAAATTATAATATAAGTAATTCTTTTTATTATTATATGTTTGTTCTTTCCTGTTGCAGAATCCTTAAGATATTAAGGATTCCTTTTTTTTATCTAAAATCCAAAAATAAAAAGATAAGATCCGGAAACACGATCTTATCTTTAGCACAAGGAGTAAACAAAAGGATAACCATCATATTGTTATTATAATTTATTTTTTGTTAATTTAGAATATTAGAACTGTAATTAATAAGTATATCTATATTGAGAAATTTATTACAAAATTAGTTATAAATGATTCAAAACTCCAATGTAAACTTTTATTTTATTTCAATCACTGTTTTTATAACATTTCTTCGTATATCGAATAAATATCCAAAAAATTACACATTCAAAACACTGTTATTGTGGCTGTTGTAAACAAACGCTACTTTTACATAAAAAACACTCGAACAGCTTAAGAATTATATTTACGTGTCCAATTAGCTAAAATGATTTATCAAATCAAAAAGGAGAGTGGGGCACATGAAAATAAAATTCAGAGTTGGTAAATTGAAAGTGAATTTCGAGATTAAAAAAGCTACATTTAAATTAATTGGCGAGTTAATAATCAAAATGTTTTTATAATGGACAAGAGGGTATTAGTTTATTTTGTTACTTAAGTACCTATGAAAGTAGGTGCTTTTTCTTTGTTATGGGGTACCGCCACATCGCTATCAAGCTAAGCTTATACAAAGTCAATTTTAGGCGAGATTGTTTCTTTTTTCTAAAGGGCAAGTGTAGGTGATTGAAAGATTTGCATACGAAATAAACCCTAACGGGTTTCACTTTTTTGAATCAAGCGGCTTGATTATCAGACATGGTACAATTGTAAACGACACCTAATATATCAAAGACTGTTTTTTTCTCATATCGATGAGATTTCCGCCCGTTTTGCTGTAGGAGATTGAACAGGCGAAGTAACACCTTTGATAGCTCTTGAGTGTTTTTTTGTATAGTTTGGAATAGAAGAAGAAAATAGTCTTTAATCATATATATGGCTTTATACTCACTAAGCTCTCGTTTTTTCTTCATGAGGAGCAATTGGCGCATTTGAAACGTGATAGAAGAACAGAGTAGAATGGCAATCAATTGACCATATAAATGGCACTCCAATCGTTCTGGTTTTATCTTTTTACAATGATGGATTTGAAAGAATGACTTCCACGTTTTAAATAAAATTTCGATTTGCCAACGCAAAGAATACCAGTCATGTACCTGTCCCATCGGGACAATATCTGTAGGGGTGTTTGTCATATATACATTGATACCACTGAGTCGTTTACTACGAGGAGAATACTTCATTCCTTTCTTTTTTTCTTTTACAGCTTGATCTTGTAATCGTTTTTGTTGCTGCTGTTTTGTTAATCGGTGAACAATTACACGAGCTGACACTGTATCAATCATTCCTACATAAGCATCAGCTATTTCACATGTTTGTCCTGGTTGAAGGGAGCTCATTAACGTCTCCATATCTATCTGTATATACTCTGTACCTTTCTTAATTCTTCCGTCTTGAAAATAATTAGGGTTAGGATTTTTTTGATAAATACGTGTATTCGACTTAATACGAGAGATATAGTAGGCCTCTTTATCTTGTATATATTGAAGGTCTTTTAAATGAAAATAACCTAAATCTCGAATACATAAATCATTCGCTGTCACAGTTGGGGCACGCAGAGAGCCGTAAGTACGATCATGTTGTTTACCTAGACCTGTATGAATATGTAGGAACTGTCCACTTAACAAATCATACTCAAGTTGAATTTTCATCCCAGCCGTATGGCTGCATCCTCCTGCACCTGGATAAACCGATGAAAATACATCCGGGAGTTGAAATGCAGTCGAATCTAAAATACGAATACGCTTGAAAACAGAAGTGTATGGAGAAGAAATCGGCATAGATACGACCAATTTTTTGCTTAGTAGTTCAGCTAGTAGGTGTTGTAAAAGTTGGACGGCCGCCTTATTAAACCGCTGATTCAGTCCCTCAGGACTGATGAGTACTTCTGTTGATGCTTCTAAACAGCTAGATAACTGAGTTAAAGAAGTCATAGCTACGTTTTGGCTCACCCATATACATAAAGCGACTAAATCTTTTGCTTGGTACTTACTGGTTCGTTGCACAAAACCAACATCTCTAGCAAGATCCCGTAAGGTATTTGGAGATAAAAAACTTTGAATCGCTTAAGCAAATAGTTGTAATTCGTCAGACATAGAAACAAACATAAAAAACGCCATCCTTTCCTATAATTCTACAGAAAGAATAGCGTATTTTTTCATTTTAAGGGGCATTTCTTTTTATTAGCTTGATAGCGATGAGGCCCCCTAAAATTTCTTTTAATACCATCTTATCTTCTTGCAACTCCAAATCACCGAAGACTAGTTCTTTTGGTTGCTAAATTTTAACCTCTAAAGCTGTTAACTTTGTATGATTTGGAACTGTCATAAATCCCATTCCTGATAAAGTTTTCAAACGCTCCATTTCTTTTTCAGAAACATAGAATTTCACTTGTAAAAGCAAGCAAAAAGAGATTTATTAGAGAAATTTAATAGGTTATGGCTTTGGCTCGGTTTTTCTAAAGAATACATCAGGGTTATTCTGTCCGTTCAAAATATTTCGATTGTCACCCCAAGAATGGAGCAATGAATGACCTGGACCTGTAATAACTTGATTGTATTCACCCATATAACAAGAAACTACTCTTGGATCAAAATTCACGAAAACCCCACCGCTTGGTATATGATTATTAGGCACTTGAGAAAATTCGGTGCTGATCATACTTTCTTTACCTACTTTACCGACGCCCTTATGAAGAGAGAAGGTTTTCATAAACACACCAAATGTTCCATCACCTATGCCGCCAACATTATTAGGATCATTAAAGCGGTTATATTGAATATGAGCTCTGTTTTTATTGACAGCTACTGATGGAAAGAATGAATAGGGTAAATTATTGGAGATATTCACTTGAGTCCAGTTATTTCCTCCATTTTGACTATAGGCTAAAAAGACATCGATAAAGGTTGTGCCTCCAATATTTCTACGTTGATTCCATACTACATAAATCGTACCATCTGGTCCTATACCTGCTTGAGGGATCTCAAACATCCTGATTACCCGTTGCTGCTCTGTTAAAATAACAGGACGGAGTTCATTGGCTGGTCCGCATGGTACAACATCTGTAGCTGCTGCTGCAAATAGGTCAGCAGAGACTTGTACATTTATTGGGAAGGTATTGCCTCCATCGGTTGACTTAGCCATACGAATGGAACGATTCGCAGTATTTAGCTGAGCAAATGTACCTGGCAAACGACTTTCATAAAAAACATATATATTCCCGGATTTATCCACTACTGGAAAGGCTCCAAACACTTCATTAGCTCCAGCGACAATCGTTTGACTTGGAATAATAGGAGTTAACGTTACACCTGTTCCAAATTTTGAAAAACGAATTTTTGTACCTCCATTAGGAGGGCCAAAGTCAGTCCATACAACATATAAAGCCTCATTTCCTGGATTATCAGCGTCAGGACCTACTGTAATCCACTCTTTATCTTGATCGCCTGGATCACTAGCAGCTGGAGTCTGTCCTCGCCCAACGACTTGAGGAAGGTTCATGTTTATTGTTTTGTTTGGATTGATCGTTCCGGTTGAAACAGTGATTACACCTTCTTGCCTGCCTCCAATCAATTCATCCCCAATTTGGGCATAATAGAATACGCCATTTCTATCAACTGCTAAAGATGGGTCACCACTATTATGACCTCCAGGATTGGCAGGTATGGACCCACCATCGGTCCAACTTTTACCTAAATCGTTGGAAAAGGAAAACCCTGAATAACTTGATGCCCCAGCTACCCCTGTGGCATCATTGGTATCATTAAATCCATATAAAATAAATTTTTTAAAACGTGCAAGGCTTGTCTCGCTTTGAGTTATATTCGGAAAGCTAGCTGTATCAACAACTGGGTTATTCACTTGAACTTCTTTATCATTTGGTTTTGGTTTCGGCGGCATTTGACCACCCTTTCTATTATTTTTTCAATATATAATATGGAAAAAATGAAAGAGTGTTTAGACTATTTAATAGATTTAAAAATTTTTTTGAAGAGTCATTTAATCAATTAATTAGTCTTTAAACAAACCGAAAAAAACTTTCCGCTTTTGTTTCTGTATATCCCTAAAGTTTTCAAGCAATAACTAATCTCGTTTCTCTAACTTTTTCTCTATGAAGACTTCTAATTCAACATTTTCCCTCTCTACTTCGGTTAGCTTTTTCTCCATATTAGCTAAATGCTCTTTTGTAGTAACTAATTCATTCGTAATCTCTTGTAATTTTTGATCTAATGGGGTACCGCCACATCGCCATCAAGCTAAGACCTTACACTATCCATAAAGCAAAAAATACGTTATCCCTTCCTCTGATTTTGCAGATAGAATGGCGTATTTTTTCATTTTAAGAGGAATTTTATTTTCTTAGCTTGATAGAGATGTGGTGCTACTCCATTAGTAAAACAAAGAATTTAATTTGCTCACTAAAAAAGTGACTTTAAGTAAGAGGTATATACGGAATACCATCAGCATTTCTTTCAGTTTCCACTTTAATTTATGGAATGAAGTATTTGACGCAAATAACTTCTTCTAATAATAAGGTAGTAAATTATTTGTACACTAATAAAGCTCGTGAATATGAGAATAGAATTTCCTGCAATAGGTAAGTCTATGTGCCTGCTCTGCGCTAAAAACCTTATTGCCAAGAAGGCCACGCTACTGTGAAGAACAGAAATCAAAATAGGTATAAAAAATAATATGCTAATTTGTTGGGCTACATTTTTTTATCTCTCTTTTAGTTAACCCTAATATAGAAAGTATTTGAAATTGGCTTTTATCTCAATATCAATCTAAATATATTGATGAACGGAAGTATAAGAAACTAATTGTAAATATAAAAAATACAACTCCTACTAGTACACTAAGAATAGATAGTATCGCATTCACTTGTTTACTTTCTAACCATTTTAATACCGGGGAATCAAATATAAAAGGTCGATATGCGTTTGTATAATCATTTGGAATTATCTTTGTAAGTTTTTTAGCTACATTTTTATTAGCACAACGAGTTAGCGTATGAAGAGAGTGTAGCAAGCGGCGAGTCATAGTCGATAGTGAACTTCTGTCATATTTATAAAGAATAATAAAAATTGAGTGGGACCCGGCTGGGTTAATAGCTATGTCATAAAAAACATGACATTTTGACACTACCGTATATGACAGAAAAACACTTAGTATCAAAGAGCGGTTTTTAACACATTAACAATAAATGAGGAGGGGAGATTTTCATTGCGTATGATAAAAATATAAAGAGGAATGAAAGGGGAAAAAGGTATGACCTATTTATGAAAAATAAACCAGTAACGAGAGTGTTTTAAGGAAAAGAAGTAATTTCTATGATTAACATACATGTGGAAAAAGAGGAGTATATCGTGTGTTATGACTCAATAGCGTTTGTGAAAATAATATTAACTAAGATAATTGCAAATTCACCTTGTTTTTATCTGAATTTTCCAATTTGATTATTTCAACTTTATGAAGATAGTAGCTAGAAAATTTGTGTGATAGTATTTTAAATAGAAAAAAAAGACAATTCTGAAAAGAGGGTGTAATTTGGATGGTTTAACTATTATAAATTTTAGGGTTAGATAGCTATTAATGGATTATTTTCATTGAGTAGAGTTTTAGTTTGTAGAATATGAAAATCAAAGAAAGTTGTTCAGATAAATTAATGAAATATTATCGTTTTTTACTGTGGTTGTAATGACGATATAACTAGAAATCATTTAATTTGTCCACGTTTATAGGTGAAAAAGATTATTTAGAGTCAGAAGTGAACGTATAAAAACTAAAAATAAATATATTTGAATGCATAAATTATACCAAAGATATTGAATTTTATAGTTATTGAAGTTTGAATACTATTAAATTTCGGATGGATATATGTAGAGTTATAAATTATGTGCAAAAAAGAGGTATTGTGTACACCAAAACATCCGTTTTAGTAAATTTAAGGAGCACATTTTATGAAAACTACCGATTCAAAAGGCCTATTAGGAAATAGGGTTTATTTACAAGTTTTCTCTGCCTATTCATTGCTTATGCTTGGTGTTTTTATTGATATGTTAGCGATTATGACTATAGTTGGGTTTGAATGGGAAGTAGATCCTACTATGATTGGATTGATCCCTGTTGCATATGCACTTCCTGGAATTATTTTTGGCTCATGGGCAGGTGTTATTGCAGATCGTTTTAGAAAAATTCCAATTATGATGTTCTGTAATTTGATGGTTGGTTTAATAACAATTGCTCTTTTATTTGTACAAAATATCCACTGGCTCTTAGTGGCATTAATGATTCGTTCCATTTTTATTGTTTTCTATTATCCTGCACAACAAACACTAACAAGACAGATTGTATCCCCAGATTTGCTTACTAAAGCAGTAAGTATCAACGGAATAGTAGAGCAGGGTACCAAGATAGTAGGCCCACTTATAGGGGGCATGTTGCTGAGTTGGTTTCAGCCAGAGTTCTGCCTCATTATAAGAGCTATAAGTTGTTTATTAGCTACGTTAGTTCTGATACCCACAATAAAATTCAAAGAAACTATATCGAAAGAACTTGTTGAAAAGCAAAAGCAAAGCACTTGGGCCGCTTGGGTACAAGGGTGGGGCTATGTGTTATCTAATCGGATAATATTATCAACTATGATTTTCGTTACAATAGCCATGGCAGTATTACAATTAGTAGACTCACAATTCCCGACTTTATTTAAGAGCTTATTCCCACATGATAAAAGTAAAATGGGATATATCATTTCTATTATTGGTCTTGGCGGAATACTTGGTGCATTACTAACTCAGAAATTAAAACAATTTCAATATGGTTGGGTAGTATGTGGAGGCATGGTTTTAATGGGAATTGGTTTTGGGGGGATTGGTTTGATAACGCCCGGTACGGTCTTCGTTTTGGCCTATCTGATTAGTTTTATCGCTGGTATTGGAAGTGGGCTGATGCTTGTATCTAATCAAGTCATTTTACAAATAGAATCTGATCAAGATCAAGTAGGAAGAGTATTTGGTATTCAAAGCAGTTTAACAAACGCAGTTCTAATTATTTCTCCTGCTATGAGTGGTCCATTAGTGCATTTGTTTGGAGTAACTCAACTCTATGTTTATGGCGGGATTGGGCTTGTTGTCATTGGAGTAATTGGAGTTTCACTGCAGAAATATTTATGGGCTAAACATAAACACGAACCTATAAGAGCAAATAATTTTTGAAGGGAAGATTTTTATGACCAATGAGGAATGTTTTCCATTAAGTCACCCGCAGCGAAGAATATGGTATACAGAAGTTATTCATTCTGATAAAGGGATATGTAATTTAAGATTTTTATTTAAACTTCATCGAAAAATGAATTATTCAAAATTAAACCAAGTTGTGAATCGTGTTATCAGTGAAAATGACGGTCTGTGCATTAGATTAAAAGAAAATGGGCATCAGGAACCTAAACAATATTTTATTAAACATGAAGAACAAGAATTTGAGTTTTTCGATTTCAGTAATGTGGAGAATTCAGATTTGCTTGAGGAATGGATTGAGCAGAAAACAAAAGAAAGGTTTACATTACTTAATTCAAATTTATACTATTTCGCTTTAATAAAATTAAACGATAATGAATGTGCAGTCTTTGGAAATGTTCATCATATTATCATGGATGGTTTATCAATTCAAATATTTACTGAGCAGATTGCAAAATATTATTATGAAATGCATAACGAGACTGAGGAAGGCGAAATTAAAAATTCATATGTTCAATTTCTGGCCAATGAACAAACATACTTGAATAGTAGTCGCTTTCAAAAAGATCAAAAATTCTGGTTAGAGGAATTTAAAACACTTCCATCTGTAACCGGATTGAAACCCTATAATACGTACCAAGTTAGTACCAAAGCATCACGCGAGACGTTTATATTATCGGAGCATTTGAAGAGAAAAATAGAGTTATTTTCCCAAAATTACAAATTTAGTTTATATACTCTTTTTGTCGCTGCTTTCTCGTTGTCCATGTATCGGTGGACTTCATCGCTTGATATTGCATTAGGAATGGCTTACGGCAACCGTATGACTAAAATGGAACGAAAATTGATTGGAATGATGGTGAGTACAGTTCCTTTAAGAATGGATATTGATCCAGAAGAAGAAGTGCTTTCATTTATTGGTAGGGTGTCCAGAAAACAAAGTAAATCATTAAGACATCAGAAATATCCATTTGATTTATTATTAAAGCAGATTAATAAAGAGAATAACAGCAATGTGAGACTTTTCGGAACTACGATTGATTATAGGGATCGTGATGAAAGTGGTGACTCACTATGGATCGCAAACCGTGAAGAGGTACAAGATTTTGCAGTGCATATTGAAAATCTAATTGATATAGACTCTTTACATGTACATATTGATTATCGTGAGGAGCTATTTTCTAAGGAAGAGATAAAACGCTTTTTTAACGTTATGTTAGCGATAATGGAAAACACTTTTGAAAACCCAAAGCAGAAGGTAGCTGAAATCGAAATTATTTCTGATGAAGATAAAAGAAAAAGTTTAGTTGAGTTCAACAATCCTAAGCTGGATTTCCCACCTCGGGAAACTCTTCATGAATTGTTCGAACGACAAGCAATGATTTATCCAAACGCTATTGCAGTTACGTATGAAAAAGAAAAAGTTACTTATAAGGAGCTTAATGAACGTGCAAATCAGTTAGCTCATTATCTGCAGAAAAAGGGAATAGGACCTGATACTTTAGTTGGACTGTGTGTTGAACGTTCTCTCGAAATGATTGTAGGTATTTTAGGGATTTTGAAGGCTGGTGGGGCTTATGTTCCACTTGATCCAACATATCCAGAGCAGCGACTTCAATATATTTTAGAGGATGCTAGCATTCAGTTATTCGTAACGCAAGAAAGTTTAAAAGAATTGAAATGGTTACCAGAAAATGTTGAATCGATTTGCCTGGATCGTGATCAAGAAGAGATTGGGAAAGAAAGTAAGACCTTGCCGGTTTCTGATGTGAATTCCCAAAATCTAGCTTACGTAATCTATACTTCGGGATCAACAGGGAATCCAAAGGGCGTTATGATAGAGCATCACAATGTCATTCGGTTATTTAAATCGACGGATTGTTGGTATCAGTTTAATGAAAAAGATACTTGGACGCTTTTTCATTCTTATGCATTTGATTTCTCAGTATGGGAAATTTGGGGAGCATTATTATATGGTGGAAAATTAGTTGTTGTTCCGTACTGGATTAGTCGATCGCCAAAAGATTTTTATCAATTATTGGTGGAGGAAGAAGTCACAGTTCTAAATCAGACACCTTCCGCATTTCGACAATTAATACGAGTGTGTGAACATGAAGATAAGAATAAAAACTTGCAGCTGCGTTATGTGATATTTGGCGGAGAAGCGTTAGAACCCATTAGCTTGTTACCGTGGTTTCAAAGATATGGGGATAAAGAACCACAGCTAATTAACATGTATGGAATTACAGAAACTACAGTTCATGTTACGTATTATCCAATTACTCTAGATGATGTGCATCATGCTTCGAGAAGTAATATCGGAAAACGGATTCCAGATTTAGAAGTGTATATATTAGATGCTTATCAACAACCTGTTCCTATAGGTGTAGATGGTGAGCTTTATATTGGCGGGGCAGGGCTTGCGCGTGGGTATTTAAATAGACCTGAATTAACAGCAGAGCGCTTTATATCTCATCCATTTAGTAGTGATCCGAAAGCAAGATTATACCGGACAGGAGACTTAGCGAGGTATTTGCCAGATGGTAATCTGGATTATCGTGGAAGAATTGATCATCAGGTTAAAATACGCGGTTTCCGAATTGAGATTGGGGAGATTGAGTCTACTTTAAATGCATATGCATCTATAAAAGAGGCAGTTGTAATTGTAAGAGAAGATCAACCGGGTGATAAACGATTAGTAGCTTATGTTGTAGGAGATGGAAATGTAGGTGCGTGGAGAGAGTATCTTAAAGCGAAACTACCGAGCTATATGGTACCTTCAGGATACGTGAAGATGGAAGCCATTCCACTTACAGCTAACGGCAAAGTTGATCGTGAGGCCTTACCTATGCCAGAGGAAAAGCAGATTAATAGTGAATGTGTTGGCCCTCGGAATAGTAATGAACAGATACTGGCTACAATTTGGAAGCAAGTATTAGGTATTAAAAAGGTGGGAATCTATGATAATTTCTTTGAAATTGGTGGCGACTCGATTCTCAGTATTCAAATCATATCTCAAGCAAGTCAAGTAGGGTTAAAACTTACTCCAAAGCAAATGTTTGAATGCCCGACTATTGCCGAGCTGGCACAAGTGGCTATAGAAACGCAGGGAGTACAAGCGGAGCAGGGGATTGTGACAGGAGATGTGCCTCTTACTCCAATTCAGTACTGGTTCTTCGAGCAAGAACATCCACATCCAGAGCATTGGAATCAATCAATGCTTTTAAGAGTAAAAGAGAGATTGGATGTGAAGTTACTAGAGGCAGCAATATTAAATTTAATCAAACATCATGATGCTTTACGTTTTCGGTACGAGCAGTTATCAAACGGAACATGGAGGCAGAGAAATGAAGGGACTGATGAGCTGTCAGTACTCCATGTTGTAAAACGGAACAAAGTTAATGAAAAAGAGTGGAATAAAATAATACAAGAAGAGATGAACATTAATCAAGATAGTTTCAATTTAGTTACTGGTCCGTTAATGAGAGTAGTTTACTTTGAGGATAACTTGACTGGAAATGATCGAATATTCTGGGTGATTCATCATTTAGTAGTAGATGGAGTATCGTGGAGAATTCTATTGGAAGATTTACAGGTGGTATATAACCAGATGAAACAAGGTCAAGGAATTCGCTTACCTGCGAAAAGTACATCTTTTAAAGAATGGTCTGAACGACTCCAGACATACAGTGATTCGGGTATTTCAAAAGAAGTACAGGATTATTGGAATGAACAAGTAGAAATAAAAACGATGACAATTCCAATGGACTATCCAATACAAGAAACAACAGAAGAATCGATTGATCAAGTGACGAGGACTTTAGGAATAGAAGAAACACATGCATTGTTACACGAAGTTCCAGTGACTCATAAGACAAGGATTGATGAGGTACTATTAACGGCATTAGGACAAGCTATCGTCGATTTTACAAATCAGCAAACGGTTTCTATTCATCTAGAAGGACACGGAAGAGAAGAGATGATTGAAGGTATTGATTTATCACGGACAGTGGGCTGGTTTACGAGTATTTATCCCGTTCATCTCAATTTTCAAGGAACTCAAACACCTATAGAAGGGTTAAAGGCTGTCAAAGAACAATTGCGTCGAATTCCGAATCGCGGAGTTGACTATGGTATTTTACGTTACTTGAATAAAGGGTTAATTCCGGTTTATCAGCAAAAGCCTTCAATAAGCTTTAATTATTTGGGCCAATTTGATCAGGTGTTTTCAATGGAATCTTTGTTTATGCAAGAGACAGGGTTTACATTTTTAGATCATGCTCCAGATTCCAAACCATCTCATCTAATTGATGTTATCGGAATGGTGAGAGATGAAAAGTTACATTTTGTTTGGATGTATAGTAGGGAACAGTTTTCTAAATTAAAAATTCAAGTGATAGCAGATGGTATGTTAAGGCATCTTCGCCAACTTATAAATAAACCAACAACAGAGTCTGCTTTTACGGTATCAGATTTTGCTGATGCAGAGGATCTTACGGAAGAAAGCTTGAGCAAAGTATTACTTAAATTAACAAAGAAGAGGGTGTAGAAATGGGAGACGTTATTGATATATATGGTTTATCACCTTTGCAAAAAGGAATACTGTTTCATACTTTATACGATCAAGATGATGAATATTCTTTTTCCTATATTGTACAAGTAGGTTTCTTGCTCAGGGGGCAATTGGATGTTGCTACTTTTGAAAAAGCTTGGGAATATGTTATTCAACGACATGAGGTTCTGCGCTCAGTATTTGTTTGGGAGGAAGTAGAAAAACCTCTACAAGCAGTTTACGAACGTCTTCCTTTTACTATTCATCAAGAGGATTGGAGTACCCATTCGCATGAGGAGAAGGAGAAGAAATTACACCAGTTTTTGACTGCAGATCGTAGGAAAGGATTTTTATTGGATGAAGCACCATTGATGAGAGTTACTGCGATTAAAGAAGCAGAAGGGGAAACGAGAATTATTTGGACACATCATCATATTTTGCTAGATGGTTGGAGTGTTTCATTGGTCTTTAGTGAAGTGATGGAAGTTTATCTCAAGATGATAAAGGGAGAATTGTTGAATCTTCCTAAATCTCTTCCTTATAAAAAATATATCCAGTGGATAAATAAACAAGATCAAAGTCAAGCAGAGGAATTTTGGAAAGAAGAATTAAAAGGGTTCTATGCACCTACGCCATTAGCGATGGAAAGAAAGGATCAAGGGCAGGAGAAGGGCTATGGAGAGTGTGTTTATCAGGTATCTGAGGAACTCACTGAGAATTTACAAGAGTGGGTACGAAATAGTCGATTAACATTGAATACGTTAGTACAAGGTGCATGGGCTTATTTGATGAGTAGGTATAGCGGTGACAGTGACGTCGTATTTGGCGTAACTAGCGCTGGACGTCCTACTGATTTAATGGGAGCAGAGAATATGGTGGGGCTATTTATTAACACATTACCTACCAGAATTCGATTAACGGATAATACATCAGTAGTAGATTGGCTTCGTAAAATACAAATGAAAGAAATGGAACGAAGACAGTATGAGTATAATTCATTGATAGATATTCAAGGCTGGAGTGAGGTTCCGCGAAATAGTTCCTTATTTCATACCTTGTATGTGTTTGAAAATTATCCAATTCAAGGTGAGAGAAATGATGATTTAAGATTACTAGATGTTAAAAGCACGGAACAAACAAATTATCCTTTAACACTCATTGTAATGCCCGGTAAGAAAATTATTTTAAAGTTGATGTATGATCGAAGCTTTTTTAATGAAGAAACAATAAATCGGATTCAGAATCACTTATTGCAAATATTAATTCAGATGACGAAGAGCCTAGATTCAAAACTATTTGAAATTACTCATTTAACAGAAGAAGAACAGATACAGTTACTAGAGGAATGGAATCATACTCAAGTTAATTATTCGGCTGAAGGCATGGTTCATACGATGTTTGAGGAGCAAGTTAAAAAAACGCCGGAAGCAATCGCGGCTAGTTACGAAAATGAACAAATTACCTATAAAGAGTTGGAGGAGCGTGCAAATCAGCTAGCTCATTATTTACAAAAGCATGGTGTAGGCCCAGAGTCTCTAGTTGGTGTATATATGGAACGTTCATTACAAATGATGATAGCGTTATTAGGTATTCTAAAATCAGGAGCAGCGTATGTTCCACTTGACCCTACTTATCCAGAGAGTCGGCTTCGATATATATTAGAGGATGCTGGAATCGAAGTACTAGTGACGGAAGAGAATTCTAAAAACTTGTTTGTATCTGAAAATATCGAAACGATTTGTATGAATAAAGATTACACTGCAATTGAAAAAGAAGAATCAACCCCATGTATAAGTGGTGTAACAGGAGAAAATTTAGCGTATGTTATGTATACTTCAGGATCTACAGGGAATCCAAAGGGAGTAATGATTGAGCATCATTCAGTAATTAATTATCTAGAATGGATGCAACATAAATATCCGCTTTCTGAAAAGGATGTGGTCTTGCAGAAAACGCCATTCTCATTTGATGTCTCTGTTTGGGAATTGTTTTGGGGCATTCATGTTGGTGCAAGTGTATCTTTCTTACCTCCAGGTGGAGAAAAAGATCCTTCTATTATAGCTGAAGTTATTAAACAACATCAGGTTACTATAGTTCAATTTGTACCTTCGATGTTATCTGTTTTCTTAGATCACTTCAATCATATTGAATTGAACATGAATTGTTCCTCTGTACGCCATGTATTTTCTGGTGGAGAAGAACTAAGTTCAGGGTTAGTTAGACGATTTCAACAGAAATGGAATTATAGTGGACAAGTGAAATTAACCAACTTTTATGGACCAACTGAAGCCACTATTTATGTGAATGCATTTGATATTCAGCCTAATCAAGAATTTGTTTCTATTGGGCAGCCAATACAGAACACGCAATTATATGTATTAGACCAAAATCAACGCTTGCAATCAATAGGAACTGAGGGTGAGTTATATATTGGTGGTGCTGGTTTAGCGCGTGGATACTTAAATCGTCAGAATCTTACTGCTGAAAAATTCATTTCGCACCCATTTCGATTGGGGGAACGACTATATCGAACAGGAGATTCAGTAAGATATCTAACTGATGGAAATATAGAATTTATAGGTAGAATGGATCATCAAGTCAAAATGCGTGGTTTTAGGATTGAATTAGGAGAAATTGAAGCAACTTTAGAAAAATGTTCGTTTATTAAAGAGGCTGTCGTATTAGTTAGAGAAGATCGTCCAGGTGATCAACGATTGGTTGCATATGTAATAAGCGATGGAAATACCCAAGAGTGGAGAGAGTATTTACAAAACCAATTACCGAATCATATGATTCCAGCGCACTTTATAGAGTTAGAACACTTCCCGCTTACTCCGAATGGGAAAATTGACCGAAAGGCCTTGCCAGCACCTGATGAGCAAGCTATTGAAGATTTAAATGTGCTACCTCGGACGCCATCGGAAGAGCTTATTGCCTCGGTTTGGAGTCAAGTGTTAGGAACAGAAAATATTGGCATTCAGGATTCCTTCTTTGAACGTGGTGGGCACTCACTACTTGCTACTCAAATCGTCTCTCGATTGCAAGAACTGTTCCAAATTAAAATTCCATTACGTGAACTTTTCAAGCACGATACAGTGGAAGCATTGGCGAAACGAGTGGATCAGTTACGAAAAGAAGATAAAAAACGAGAGGTTGCTCCCCTTGTACCTATGAAACGAGAAGAAGTTATCCCACTTTCCTATGCGCAGAAACGTCTATGGTTTATTAATCAATTAATGCCAAATAGTGCTATGTACAATATCCATGCAGCGTGTCGCTTAACAGGTGAATGGTCAATTGAAGCATTGGAGGTCGGATGGAATCAATTGTTGGAGCGTCATGAATCATTAAGGACGACAATTCTAGAACAAGAGGGTGAACCTTTTCAACAAGTTCAATCTCATGTATTCAGACATATTCCTCAAACGAATCTAACAGATCTCTCTTTGGAAGATAGGGAAAGAGAAATGAAACGCCTCATTCAAAACGAAGCGGAGGAACCATTTCATTTTGGACAAGGTCCTCTGATTCGAACACGATTATTGAAAGTGGACAGGGAAGAATGGATTCTCATTTGTACGATGCATCATATTATTTCAGATGGATGGTCAATGGGAATCTTACTTGAAGAATGGATGGCTTTTTATGAAGGAGCATTAAGCGGCAAACCGGCGGAATTGAAGGAGTTATCTATCCAATATGCAGATTTTGTCATGTGGCAGAAGGAATGGCAAAAAGAAGAGAATTTGAATCAGCACCTTCAATATTGGAAGGAAGAATTATCTGGGGAACTACCGGTTTTACAATTACCGATGGATCGTCCTAGACCTGCAGTTCAAACCCATCGTGGTGCAAGTCAGTCCTTAATAGTGGCGAATTCCCTACAGGAAAAGCTCAAAGATTTAAGTCTGCAAGAAGGATGCACTTTATTTATGACATTGATGGCAGCGTATCAAAGCTTCCTTTCTCGTTATACAGGACAGGACGACATTATAGTTGGAAGCCCAATCGCTAATCGAAATGTGAAAGAGATTGAGGGATTAATAGGATTCTTTGCAAACACGTTGGTTTATCGAGCTGATTTCAGTGAAAATCCGACGTTCCAAGAACTTTTGTCGCAGGTAAGAAAAAAAGCGCTAAAAGCATACGAGTATCAGGACATCCCATTTGAGAAAGTGGTAGAATCCGTAAAACCTGAACGGAATACAAGTCATTCACCAATATTCCAAACTATGTTTACTTTACAGAATACGAAACAAGAGTTTGTTCAGCTATCTGAAAGACAAATGGAACTCATGGAAAGCCATGCTTCTGTTGCCAAATTTGATTTGAGTTTATTTGCTTCTGAGACGGAAGAAGGATTATCACTAACCTTTGAATATAATACTGATTTGTTTAATGATACAACCATTGAACGGATGGCAAGTCATTTTAAACATTGGTTAAATCAAATTGTCTCTCATCCAAAATGTGTACTATCAGAACTGAATATGTTATCGAAAGTAGAATATAAGCAACTATTAGAGGAATGGAATAAATCGGGTGTTATAGATATGGAAGAAAGCACGATTCATACAATGTTTGAAGAACAAGTGGAAAAAACACCAGAAGCAATTGCAGTAGTGTGCGAAGATGAAGAACTAACATATCGAGAGTTGGACGAACGCTCGAATCAGTTGGCACATTATTTACAAAAAAATGGTGTAACATGCGAATCATTGGTTGGGATTTGCGTTACACGTTCATCCGAGATGATTGTCGGTCTCTTAGGAATTATGAAGGCGGGAGGAGCATATGTCCCAATTGATCCAGCGTATCCGGAAAGTCGACTGCAGTACATTTTAGAAGATGCTCAAATAAAGGTACTGGTGACACAGGAAAAGTTACAACAAAAAATGGTTATACCTAAATTCGTTGACGTGATTTGTATTGATGGTAATCGAGCAGAAATAGAACAAGAAGTAACTACGGTATGTATGAGTGAAGTGACGGCCGATAACTTAGCCTATATTATCTATACTTCAGGTTCCACTGGAAATCCAAAGGGAGTAATGATTGAGCACAGGAATACAGTAACAATGATTCATTGGGCGCATCACACGTATTCTCGAAAGGAATTAGCGGGAGTATTAGCTTCAACTTCGCTATCTTTTGATTTATCCGTTTTTGAAGTATTTGTTCCCTTAACGATGGGTGGTAAGGTGATTGTCACTGAAAATGCTTTACATCTAGAGAAGTTGTCTTCCAAAGGTGTAACTTTGGTTAATACTGTGCCATCGGCAGCGAAGGAACTGGTTCGAACAAAAACAATACCTTCTTCGGTAAAGGTGATGAATTTGGCTGGAGAACCATTGCCATATTCGCTTGTTCAAGATTTATACGAGAGAAGTACGATTGAAAAGGTGTACAACTTATATGGACCGTCCGAAGATACTACGTATTCCACGTATATGGAATTAGAAAAGGGTGTCATGCATAGGGTACCACCAATTGGTAAACCAATATTCAATACAGAAGTATATGTACTGAGTGCCGAACAAAAAATGGTTCCAATTGGTGTAGTTGGTGAGCTATACATTGGTGGATCAGGGTTAGCACGTGGATATTTAAACCGCCCTGACTTAACGCAAAATCGTTTTATATCGCATCCGTTTAAAGAAGGAGATCGAGTATACCGGACTGGAGATCTAGTAAGGTATTTACCAGATGGAAATTTGGAGTATGTTGGACGAATCGATCATCAAGTAAAAATTCGTGGGTTCCGGATTGAACTAGGAGAAATTGAAGCGGCATTACAAAGGCATACATTAGTTAACGAAGCTATTGTGATGGTGCGGGAAGATTATCCTGGCGATCCACGTTTGATTGCCTATGTTGTAGGAGATGGGGATGCTCAAAAGTGGCGTGATTATCTCAAGGATCAACTACCAAATTATATGATTCCAGCCTATTTTGTTGGATTAAATGCATTTCCACTCACTCCTAATGGGAAAATTGATAGGAAGGCCTTACCAGCACCAGAGAGACAGGAGATAGCAAGTGGTTATATTGCTCCTCGTACGTCTACGGAAAAAACAATCGTTTCGATATGGCATGAAGTTTTAGGTATGGAAAACATCGGAATTCAAGATTCGTTTTTTGAAATTGGTGGTCATTCACTACTCGCTACGCAAGCTGTTTCCAATCTTAAAGAGGCTTTTGGAATCGAGATACCATTGCATGATTTATTTATGTTTCATACGGTGCAGCAATTGGCGGAACAGATTGATCAATTGCTCTATAACAAAAATCAAGAAATGCAGAATGATAGTAAGGAGAATGTAAGTCTTCAAGACTATATTCAAAAAGAAGCAGAAGTCAGTAATGATGAAGAATTACTAGAACTGCTTAAGCAATTAGAAGAGCTATCAGAGGAAGAAGCACAAGGGATATTCGAGAGTAATTTGATTGAGGAAGGGGTAAAAAAATGAGAAGTGATTTACTTGCAAAGCTGAGTTCACTTTCTCCTGAGAAGAGAGCATGGCTTCAGAAGCAAATGCAAAAAAAGGAGAATAAAGAAGCACTCCCGTTGTCTTATGCACAACAACGTTTGTGGTTTATGGACAGATTTAACCCAAACAGTTCTTTATATAATATTCCAACAGTATGGCATCTAAAAGGAAATTGGATACCTGAAGCATTAGAGAAGGGATTCAATCGACTCATTGAACGTCATGAATCACTACGAACTGTTTTTAAAGAAATAGGAGAACAGCCTGTGCAACAAATTGTCGAATTCCTTCCTAGAGCATTACCTGTAAGAGATTACTCTCAACTTCCTCTAGAAGTAAAAGAAAAAGAGGTAGATAGTTTAATTGCGAGAGAAGCGCAAGAACCATTTGATTTAATGAATGGTCCTTTAATTCGTAATCAGCTTGTTCAATTAGAGAAGGATGAATGGTTATTACTGTGTACGATGCATCATATTATTTCTGATGCTTGGTCCATTGGTATATTCATGAATGAATTACTTGCTTTCTATGAAGAAGAAACGGGCGGAAATCCTGCTAAATTAAGTTCACTATCTATTCAATATGCAGACTTTGCGAAGTGGCAAAAGGAGTGGTTGCAAGGTGATGTGCTAAATCGTCAGCTTACGTATTGGCAGGAAGAATTGTCTGGTGAGCTTCCTATCTTACAACTGCCAGTGGATCGACCTCGACCGGTTAAGCAGACTTACTCTGGGGCTACGCATCATGTGATTTTTCCTTATAAATTGCTCAGTCAATTGAAGGATATAAGTCGACAAGAAGGATCTACTTTATTTATGACTTTAATGGCCGCATACCAGAGCTTTCTTGCTCGTTATACGGGACAAAAAGATATTCTAGTTGGTAGTCCGATTGCAAATCGGAACCATAAGGGAGTAGAAGGATTAATTGGTTTCTTTGTTAATACGTTGGTTTACCGTTCAGATTTGAGTGGCACCCCTACTTTTCGAGAGATTTTGAACCAAACAAAGAAAAAGGCGTTAAAAGCTTACGAATATCAAGATATACCATTTGAAAAAGTGGTAGAAGCTGTGCAACCTGAACGAAGCATAAGTCATTCCCCTATATTTCAGACCATGTTTACACTACAGAATATAAAACAAGAACGACTAGATTTTCCTGGTAGAAGTATTGAAATGGTAGAAAGTAATATGTCTATTGCTAAATTTGATTTGAGCTTAACTGCCTATGAAGTGGAAGAAGGTCTATTTGTCTCGTTTGAATACAACACGGATTTATTTGATAGTAGTACCATTGCACGTATGGCAGTACATTTTGAGAACTGGCTAAATGAAATCACGTATCATCCAGATGAATCATATACAAAGCTTTCAATGCTATCGGATACTGAGCAGAAACAACTCCTAGAAGAATGGAATGATACGGACGTAGTTTATGGTCATGATTGTATGATTCATGAGCTATTTGAGCAGCAAGTTGCACGTACGCCTAATGCAGTGGCGGTAGTTTATGAGGGTGGAAAGCTAACGTATCAAGAACTGAATGAAAAATCGAATCAATTGGCACATTTTCTACAAAAACGAGGTATCGGACCTGAATCATTAGTCGGTATATGTATTGAACGTTCTCCTGATATGATTATTGGTCTCTTTGGGATTATGAAAGCAGGTGGGGCTTATGTCCCACTGGACCCAAGTTATCCCGAAAACCGCCTGAGATACATTTTGGAGAATTCACAAATTCAAGTGCTGTTAACAAAAGAGGCACTACAGGACTGGTTACCTAAAGATATTCAAGCAATTTGTTTAGACCGGGATCAAGTAATGATTTCTAAAGAGAGTAATTTAGCTCCGGTGAGTGGAGTAACAGCAAATAACTTAGCCTATATTATATACACTTCAGGTTCGACGGGAAATCCAAAGGGGGTAATGATTGAACATCATTCCGTTATCAATCGCCTACAGTGGATGCAGAAAAAATACCCATTGTCCGAGGACGATACAATCTTACAAAAGACACCGTTTTCGTTTGATGTTTCTGTCTGGGAATTATTTTGGTGGTCATTTGTAGGAGCACGTGTTTGTTTACTTCCACCAGGAGGAGAGAAAGATCCTGCGGTCATTGAGGAGTATATTGAACGATATCGTGTGTCCACCATGCACTTTGTTCCGTCGATGTTATCTACTTTCTTAGATTATATGGAACTATATAATTCGAAAAGGGATGTATCGTCTTTAATTCAAGTTTTTACTAGTGGAGAAGCGTTAAACACTGAGCAGGTTCGCCGGTTTAAGGGGATCTTTTACAATGTTCAGCAAACAAAGTTAATTAACTTGTATGGTCCTACTGAAGCGACTGTGGATGTGACTTATTATGATTGTGATTTAGAAAAAGAACCAATACTTATTCCGATTGGTCGTCCGATTGATAATACAGAGTTATATGTGTTAGATCAATATCAACAAGTGGTCCCGATTGGTGTGGCAGGGGAACTTTACCTTGGAGGAGTAGGATTGGCACGTGGCTACTTCAATCGACCAGATTTAACTACTGAACGTTTTATTCCGCATCCCTTTAAGGACGGGGAACGATTATATCGAACGGGTGACTTGGTGAGATATATGAATGATCGTAACTTAGAATATATTGGAAGAATAGATAACCAAGTCAAAATTAGAGGATTCCGAATTGAATTGGGAGAAATTGAAGCAGCTTTACATGATCACTCATCTGTAAAAGAAGCAGTCGTGTTGGTGAAGGAAGATCGACCAGGAGATAAGCAGTTAGTAGCTTATGTAGTGGGCGAAGGGGATACTGGAGAGTGGCGTGAATATCTCAAGAAGCAACTGCCACATTATATGGTTCCAGCATACTTTTTCCAAATTGAAGGTATGCCACTCACTCCAAATGGTAAGGTGAATCGGAAAGCCTTACTAGAATTAGAAGAACAGTTCGTAAGTGAAGATATTACTTCATCACGAACACCAGTGGAGGAGCTTATCGTTTCCATTTGGAGCCAAGTGTTAGGAATAAAAAATATTAGTGTTCAGGATTCCTTTTTTGAAATTGGTGGTCATTCACTACTAGCTACTCAAGTAGTGTCACGTTTACAGGGAATTTTTCAAATCGAATTACCAGTACGTGAACTATTTGAATATACAACGGTGGAGTCACTGGCAAAGCGATTAGATCAGTTACGTAAAGGAGATAAAAAACGAGAGATTCCGCCACTAATACCAATGAAACGGGGAGAAGCTATTCCACTATCTTATGCCCAACAACGCTTATGGTTTATTGATCAATTTACACCTAATAGTGCCCTTTACAATATGCCAATGGTATGCCGCCTTACAGGGAATTGGCTACTTGAAGCATTGGAAACGGGATGGAATCAACTAATAGAACGTCATGAATCACTGCGGACGGTCTTTCACGAAGTGAACGGTCAACCCGTACAGCAAATTGAACCGTATGCTTTTCAATCAATTCCGAAAACGGATTTAACTATGCTTTCTTCTGAAGATCAAGAAGAAGAAGTTAAACGTTTAATTCAACAAGAAACAGAAGTGCCATTTGATTTAACAGAGGGTCCATTAATCAGGACAAGTATTTTGCACGTGGGAGAGGAAGAATGGATACTCCTTTGTACTCTACATCATATCATTTCAGATGGATGGTCAATGGGAATCCTACTTGAAGAATGGATGGCATTTTATGAGAAAGCAACGGATGGAAAGGTAGCGGAACTTGAACCATTACCGGTTCAATATGCCGACTTTGCTCAGTGGCAAAAAGGATGGCTAAAGGAGGAGGTGCTTAATCAACAACTCCAATATTGGAGGGAAGAATTGTCTGGGGAGCTTCCTGTACTCCAACTTCCTATGGATCGCCCGCGTCCCGCAATACAAACACATCACGGGTCGACATACACTCTGGTTCTGCCAAGCACGCTACATGATAAATTGAATGAACTTAGTCGAAAAGAAGGGGCTACACTCTTCATGACGCTTTTAGCTGCATATCAAAGTTTTCTATCTCGTTATACGGGACAAGAAGATATTCTGGTCGGAAGCCCAATTGCGAATCGGAATTATAGAGAAATTGAAGGACTAATTGGTTTCTTCGTTAACACGCTGGTTTATCGAGCTAATTTGAGTGGTAGACCGACATTTCAAGATGTACTGTATCAGGTTCGTCAAAAGGCATTGAAGGCGTATGAATATCAAGATATTCCATTTGAAAAAATTGTAGAAGTTGTGCAACCGGAGCGAAGTACAAGTCATTCGCCAATCTTCCAGACTATGTTCATCTTGCAAAATATGAAACAAGAGTTTCCGGTGTTATCTAGTAGAAGTATTGAAATGATAGAAAGCCATAGTCCAATTGCAAAGTTTGATTTAAGTGTAATGGCAGCTGAGACGGAAGAGGGATTACTTTTTACTTTTGAGTACAATAAGGATTTATTCAATGCTACTACTATTGAACGGATGGCAGGACACTTTGAGAAATGGCTACATGAAGTTTCTCATCGCCCACAAAATCCGTTGCATGACCTAAGCATGCTATCAGAACCCGAGCGTACTTTGTTATTAGAAACATGGAATGACACTGTAATGGAAATGTCTCATCAGGGTCTTGTTTGCGACAGATTTGAGGAGCAAGTAGCAAGGCATCCTGATGCGATTGCGGTAGTTGATCAAACAAAACAGTGGACTTATGGTGAACTGGATACACAAGCAAATCAGTTGGCAAATGTTTTACAGCGAAAGGGAGTAGCCCCAGAGTCAGTGGTAGGAGTTTATCTTCCGAGGTCAGCTGAGCTGATGGCAAGTTTACTAGGCATTTTAAAAGCTGGTGGAGCTTATGTCGTTTTAGATCCGTTGTATCCAAAATCAAGGTTAGAATACATGATTGAAGATGCAGGAATTCAATTTGTAGTGACGGCGGAAGCACAAGAAGGACATTTCGCACACGTCGAAATGGTGAGGTTAGAAGAATTAACGGTGGAAAGCGTAATCGCACCTACACGTCAAATAAATCCAGAGAACTTAGCCTATATTGTCTATACCTCTGGTTCTACAGGAAAACCGAAGGGTGTCATGGTTGAACATCGCTCATTAATGAATATGGTTTCTTGGCATCAGGAAGTTTATCATATTTCAGCAGAGGATCGTGCGACTCAGATTGCAGGGGTTGCTTTTGATTCGGCTGTCCAGGAGATTTGGCCGTATCTAACTGCTGGCGCAACACTCTACTTGTCAACAGAGGAACTGAGAATTAATCCAGAAGCACTAAGGGACTGGCTCATTGATTCACGAATAACAGCTAGCTTTGCACCTACGCCTATTTTGGAAAGGCTCTTGAAATTATCTTGGCCAGATAAAACGGATCTTCGTTTTATCATTACTGGTGGGGATCAATTAACGCAGTATCCATCTAACGATATTCCTTTTGCGGTAATTAATCAGTATGGTCCATCGGAAAATACCGTTGTTACCACAGATTGTTATGTACCTGTAGGAGTGACAACAGGTACGCCATCGATTGGTCGACCGATTGCGAATACAGAAGTTTATGTGTTAGATTCTCATCTTCAGCTAGTACCAATTGGTGTAATTGGAGATCTCTATATTGGAGGGAAGAGTCTTGCACGTGGATATGCTAATCGTCCGGATCTTACAAAAGAAAAATTTATTCCACATCCTTTCAAGTCAGGAGAACGTCTCTATTATACAGGAGACAAAGCAAGTTATCTTTCTGATGGTAATCTCCAGTTCCATGGACGTATAGATGACCAAGTGAAAATTCGTGGTTTCCGGATTGAATTGGGAGAAATAGAAGCTGTTTTGCAGGCACATTCTTCTGTGAAAGAAGCAGTTGTATTGGTACGAGAGGATAATCAAGGTGACAAGAGATTAGTAGCTTATGTAGTTGGTGAAGGAAGTGTACATGAATGGCGAGAACATCTACAAACACATTTACCAAATTACATGGTTCCAACAAACTTTATTGAGATGGAATTTTTACCACTTACACCGAATGGAAAACTTGATTTGAAGGCATTGCCTATACTTAGTGAACAATCCGCCGAAAATACTGTATACCCACGAACTCCGCTGGAAGAACTTATCGCTTCAGTGTGGAGTCAAGTGCTAGGAATAAAAGAAATTGGTGTTCAGGATTCTTTCTTTGAGCTTGGTGGTCACTCTCTACTTGCTACACAAGTGGTCTCACGTTTACAGGAAGTCTTTCAAATCAAATTGCCAGTACGTGAACTGTTCGAATATTCAACGGTCGAGGCATTATCGAAACGAATAGATCAGTTACGTAAGGGGAGCGAAAAACGAGAAATTCCACCATTGGTGCCGATGGAACGCGGAAATAATATTCCACTATCTTATGCCCAACAGCGCTTATGGTTTATTGATCAATTTGCACCTAATAGTGCACTTTATAATATGCCAATGGCATGCCGCCTTACAGGGAATTGGTTACCTGAGGGATTGGAGTTGGGATGGAATCAGTTGATAGAGCGTCATGAATCTTTGCGGACTGTATTTTATGAAGAGGATGGCCATCCTGTCCAGCAGATTCAACCGTACGTTTTCCGCCCGCTTCTCCAAATGGACTTAACTAAGCTTTCATTAGAGGAGCGAGAAAGAAAGTTGGAGCAATGGATTCAAACTGAAGTCGAATCTCCATTTGATTTAGAACAAGGGCCATTGTTCCGTGGGAAACTCATAAGAATTTCAGAAGAAGAATGGGTTCTTCTGTGTAATATGCATCATATTATTTCAGATGGATGGTCGATGGAAATCTTACTTCAAGAATGGATGGCATTTTACGAGGAGGCGATTGGTGAAAAACCAGCAGAGCTTGCACCACTACCAGTTCAATATGCCGATTTTGCTCAATGGCAAAGAGAATGGTTGAAAGATGAAGTACTAAATCAACAGCTTGCATATTGGAAGGAAGAATTATCTGGTGAGTTACCAGTTTTAATGTTGCCGATGGACCGTCCGCGTCCTCCAGTACAAACCCACCATGGATTAACTCATAATGTGTTGTTGTCACGCTCATTACTGGATAAATTAAACGAACTAAGTCGTCAAGAAGGGGCAACGCTTTTCATGACCTTATTGGCATCGTATCAAAGTTTCCTTGCCCGTTATACAGGACAATCGGATATTATTGTTGGCAGCCCAATTGCAAATCGAAATTATCGAGAGATTGAAGGGTTGATTGGTTTCTTTGTCAACACGTTGGTTTATCGAGCTGATTTAAGTAAAGCACCGGCATTTCAAGAGTTGTTGTCACAGGTGCGTATAAAAGCATTGAAGGCGTATGAGTATCAAGATGTTCCTTTTGAGAAAATTGTAGAGGTTATCCAACCTGAAAGAAGTACAAGTTATTCTCCGATTTTCCAAACCATGTTTACTTTGCAAAATACGGGACAGGAGCTACCAGAACTATATGGACGAAATATAGAAGTAATAGAGAGTAACGCTCCAATCGCTAAGTTTGATTTAAGTTTAACTGCTGCAGAAGTGGAAGACGGTTTATTGCTTACTTTTGTTTATAGGACTGATTTATTTGACAGTGTAACTATTGAATCTATGGCCGAACATTTTGGAAACTGGTTGAATGTAATCGTGGAGAATCCTGATAAATCATTAGCTAAGTTGCCTATACTATCAGGATTACAGCAAAAACAGTTAGAAGAGTGGAATAGTAATGCCGCAGCATATCCACAGGAAAGTGCGATTCATCAGCTGTTTGAAGAGCAAGTAAATCGTACACCTGACGCGGTGGCAGTGGTAGATGAAAAACAGCAGTTAACATATCGAGAGCTGAATGAAAAAGCTAATCAATTGGCTCGTTATCTTCAGCAATGTGGGATTGGGACTGAATCATTAGTTGGACTTTGCTTTGAGCGTTCAGTTGAGATGATTGTTGGTATTATGGGGATCTGGAAGGCTGGAGCAGCATATGTTCCATTGGACCCATCATATCCAGAAAGTCGTCTACGATATATTTTGGAGGACACTGGAATTCAAGTATTAGTTACGAATGAGTCATTAGAAGATTGGATACCCAAAGAAGTCAAGGCAGTTTGTCTAGATAGGGATCAAGCAATGATTTCAAAAGAAAGCATTCTTTCACCAAAATGTGAAGTAACAGGAGAAAACCTAGCGTATGTTATCTATACTTCGGGATCGACGGGGAATCCAAAGGGTGTCTTGATACAGCATCATTCTGTACTAAACTTGTCGCATGGTTTACAAAAAGAGGTTTTCGAACATGAGATACCATCTAACATGCATGTCGGTTTAAATGCGTCAATTGCCTTTGATGCATCTATCCAGCAATTACAAATGCTGTTGTATGGTTCAAGTTTGTATATTATTCCGAATGAAGTACGAAGTGATCCGGAACAGTTTGTAGCTTATATTAGGGAGAACAAGTTAGCAATCTTTGATATAACACCTTCAATGCTTCAATTACTTATAGATGCCGGATTGTTAGAAACGTACGATGGTGTTCATGTTCCAAGTAAGGTATTGGTTGGCGGCGAAGCGATTATGCCGTCATTATGGGAACAGCTAGTAGAGACTGATAAAATTGAGTTTTATAATGTATATGGTCCTACAGAATGTACGGTTGATGCAACATGCTATCATATCAAAAAAGATAGTGAGAGAGTAACGATTGGGCGTCCGTTGCCTAACGTTCAAACTTATGTATTAGATAGAAATGGGTTGCCAGTTCCAGTTGGTGTGATGGGTGAACTTTATATCGGAGGAGCGGGTCTAGCGAAGGGATACTTAAATCGTCCAGAGTTAACATCCGAACGATTTATTTCTCATCCATTCAAAGAAGGCGAGAGATTATATAGAACAGGCGATCTCGTAAGATATCTTTCTGATGGTAATATAGACTATTTAGGAAGAATGGATAATCAAGTGAAGATTAGAGGATTTCGAATCGAACTTGGGGAGATTGAGTCGACTTTACAGGAGCATGACTTAATAAAAGAGGCAGTTGTAATAGTTAGGGAAAATCAGTCGGGAGATAAGAGGTTAGTAGCTTATATAGTGGGCGAGGGCAGTTTAGAAGAATGGCGTGAGTATCTTAAAATAAAACTACCAATCCATATGATACCTTCCTACTTTGTCGAAATGAAAGAATTACCGCTAACCATAAATGGAAAGGTTGATCGGAAATCGTTACCTATACCAGATTATCAAGGAACACAAGAAGGGTACGCGGCCCCAAGAAATGAACGTGAACATAAGCTTTCTATCATTTGGGAACGTGTGCTAGGTTCAAAACGTATTGGTATTTATGATAACTTTTTTGAAATTGGTGGAGATTCAATTCTAAGCATTCAGATTGTCTCTCGTGCGAAGCAAGCTGGTTTACAGTTGACACCAAAACAACTATTTGAACACCAAACGATTGCTGAGTTGGCACAGGTAGTCAAAGAAGAACAAGGTGTACAAGCCGAACAAGGAATTATAACTGGAGATACGATACTTACACCTATTCAGCAAAGGTTTTTTGCACAAAATCATCCTAACCCACATCATTGGAATCAATCCATGTTCTTTAGAACGAAAGAGAAACTGGATATAGTATCACTGGAAAAGGCAGCGCGTAACCTTCTACTTCACCATGATGCCCTGCGTTTAAGATATGAACGTTTACCTGATGGGACTTGGGAACAGTGGAATGAAGGAATTGAAGAACAATTGATGCTGACTGTCATTTCATTAGACGAAGTGCCGGAAGCGGATTGGCATGGAGTTATTCAAAAAGAGATTAATGTTGCACAAGAAAGATTGAATTTACATGATGGTCCTTTAATGAGAATGGTGTATTTTGATGAAGGTGAGAAGACTGGCCGATTATTTTGGACAATTCATCACTTAGCCGTGGATGGTGTTTCTTGGCGAATTTTATTGGAAGATTTGCAAACAGCATATACGCAAGCAGTCCAAGGGCAAAAAATTCAATTACCTATGAAGAGTACATCTTTTAAAGAATGGTCGGAGAAATTACAACATTACGCTGAAACTGGAATATCAAAAGAAGTGCTACATTACTGGGAGCAGCAGGCTGAACAAGACGTAGTTATACTGCCAGTAGATGGTACTATAAGTAATCCAGTAAGCGCAGTAACTGAGGAAATTACTGTGGTGTTAAATGAGAATGAGACCCGTATGTTATTGCAAGAGACTTTAAGCACTCACCGTGTCCAAATCAATGAAGTATTATTAGCAGCATTGGTACAAGCTACAGCAGCATGTAAGGGGCAACCGATACTAAGCGTAGATTTAGAGGGGCATGGTCGAGAAGAGATTATTGAAGATGTTGATTTATCGAGAACCGTGGGATGGTTTACAAGTATTTACCCAGTTCATTTAAATATTACTAGTGCTAATACGCCAATTGCAGCATTAAAAGCAGTTAAAGAACAAGTTCGCAAAATTCCTAATAAGGGTGTTGATTATGGGGTGTTGCGTTACATGAACGCAACAATGTGTGAGCAATTGAGCTCTCAACATACACCGTCTATTAGTTTTAACTATCTTGGACAATTTGATCAAATGTTTTCTAGCGATGCAATGTTTATGCCGGAGAACGAATTTAAGCGTTTAGATCATGCTGCCGGTTCCAAGCGATCGCATGTAATTGATGTAATTGGGGTTGTAACGAGTGGAAAACTTCAGTTCACTTGGGTATACAATGTTGGACAATTCGCCAAACCAACGATTCAAAGTATTGCACAGAATATGCTATATCAACTGAGCAGATTGATTCAACCTTCAGATAGAGAATCTGCACTGACCATTTCGGATTTTGCAATGGCTAATCTTAACCAAGTAGGTTTGACAAATGTACTAAACAAAATGAATCGTGGAAAGAACAATCAGATTACTGATTTATATCCACTATCACCTTTGCAAGAAGGTATGATTTTCCACACATTGCATGACCAAGGGAATGAACATGTTGCACCGTATATAGTGCAATTAAGTTTTATGATTAAAGGGAAAATGGATATTCCTACTTTTGAGCAGGCGTGGAAATCTGTAATTCAGCGGCATGAAATTTTTCGTACAGCATTTGTTTGGGACGAAATTGAAGAACCATTACAAGTGGTGTATGAAAATATCCCATTTAAAGTGAACAAAGAAGACTGGCGTACAATGACAACTAAAGAGATAGAGGAAAAAAGAAAAGTCTTTTTGGCATTAGATCGAAAACAAGCCTTCCAATTTGATGAAGCGCCATTGATGCGGGTAACGGTCATTCAAGAAGGTGAGGAAGAATATCGGATTGTTTGGACCCATCACCATATTTTACTGGATGGATGGAGTTTACCATTGGTCTTTAATGAATTACTTACAGTCTATCAGAAGAGAATGAATGGAGAAGCTGTAAAGTTACCTAAACCCTCACCATATAAGAAATATATCCAATGGCTCAGAGAACAAGATAAGGGGCAGGCGGAACAATTCTGGAGAGAAAAGCTTAAAGGTTTTACTGCACCAACTTTGCTGGGCTTAGAAAGTAAAGAGGAAGAAAAAGGTTATACAGAAAAGGTTACCTATTTATCAGAAGAGCAGACTCAAGCGTTACAAGGATGGGCGAAACGCAATAAACTTACTTTGAGTACAGTAATTCAAGGTGCATGGGCATATCTCATGAGCCGGTATAGTGGAGAAAATGACATTGTCTTTGGTGTAACAAGCTCAGGGCGTTCTACGGAGATTATTGATGTTGAAAACATCGTAGGTCCTTTCATTACAACGTCACCGACGCGAATTCATTTGATGGATGATATAAAAGTAATGGATTGGTTGCAGAAGATGCAAGAGGAAGAGATAGAAAGAAGACAATATGAGTATGCTTCTTTAACAGAAATTCAGGGATGGAGTGAAGTTCCTAGAGGAACACCGTTGTTTAATAGTTTATATGTGTTTGAAAATTATCCAGTGAAAGAGGAGTCTTCAGAAAATCTAGAAATTGGTGAATTGGAAGGAGTAGAGCAAACCCACTACCCATTAGGGTTGGCTGTAGTTCCAGGAACCCAGTTATCGTTAAAGTTAATGTATGACTGTAGTAAGTTTAATAGAATAACTATTGAACGAGTGTTGGGTCATTTACACCAAGTGTTGATGCAAATGCTCAAAAACATTGATCAAACTCTATCGGAGCTGGTATATATTACGGAAGCTGAACAAAGGCAACTATTAGAAGAATGGAATGATAATGCTATATCCTATCCACGTGAGAATGTGATTCATCAACTATTCGAAGAGCAAGTAAATCGTACGCCTGACGCGGTGGCAGTGGTAGATGAAAAACAGCAACTAACATATCGTGAGCTGAATGAAAGAGCTAATCAATTGGCCCATCATCTACAGAAATGTGGAATTGGGACAGAGTCATTGGTTGGTCTCTGTTTTGAGCGTTCAGTTGAGATGGTTGTTGGTCTCATGGGAATTTGGAAGGCTGGAGCAGCCTATGTTCCATTGGATCCATCGAATCCGGAAAGCCGCCTGCGATATATTTTAGAAGACACAGAAATTCAAGTATTGGTTACAAATGAGGTATTAGTAGGCTGGATACCTAAAGAAATCAAGACAGTTTGCTTAGATAGGGACCAAGCAATGATTTCTCGAGAAAGCAAACTTTCGCCGATATGTGAGGCAACAGGGGAAAACTTAGCGTATGTTATCTACACTTCCGGTTCGACAGGGAATCCAAAGGGTGCTTTAGTACAGCACCATTCTGTAATAAACCTATCATATGGTTTACAAAAAGAAGTTTTCTCACATGAGATACCTGGTAATATGCGCGTCGGTTTAAATGCGTCAATTGCCTTTGATGTATCTATTCAGCAATTACAAATGCTGCTTCATGGTTCAAGTGTATATATTATCCCAAGTGAAGTTCGCACTAATCCGGAACAATTTGTGTCCTATATTAGGGAGAATAAATTGGAAATGTTTGATATGACACCTTCATTACTTCAATTACTTATAGATGGAGGATTGCTAGAAACAAGTGCTGATGTTCATGTACCAAGTAAGATATTGGTCGGTGGTGAAGCAATCATGCCATCATTATGGGAACAGCTAGTAGAGACTGAAAAAATTGATTTTTATAACGTATACGGTCCTACAGAATGTACGGTTGATACAACGTGTTATCATATCCAAACAGATAGTAAGCGAGTTACAATTGGACGTCCATTGCCGAACGTTCAAACTTATGTATTGGATAGAAATGGGTTGCCTGTTCCAGTTGGTGTAACAGGTGAGCTATATATTGGTGGTGCAGGTATAGCGAGAGGATACTTGAATCGTCCAGAATTAACAGCAGAGCGATTCATTCGTCATCCATTTAATGAAGAAGAGCGTTTATATCGTACAGGAGATTTGGTTCGTTATTTACCTGATGGTAATTTAGATTACTTGAGAAGAATTGATAATCAAGTGAAAATTCGGGGCTTCCGTATTGAACTTGAAGAGATTGAAGCGAATCTAGAGAGTCATCCATTGGTAAAAGAAGCAGTAGTTTTGGTAACAGAGGATAAATTAGGAGAACAGAGATTGGTTGCTTATGTAGTTGGAGCTGGAAGTATGCATGAATGGCGTGAATATCTCAAGACACAAGTACCGAATTATATGGTTCCCGCACACTTTATTGAGGTAGACGAGATTCCTCTTACAATGAATGGAAAAGTTGATCGGAAGGCATTGAACAGTTTAACTATTCAAAGAGAAAATAACTTCTCTACACCAATCATTCCAAGGGATGAAATTGAATATCAGTTGGTTAAAATCTGGCAGGATGTGTTACAGATAGAAGATGTCTATGTAAATGATGATTTCTTTAATAGAGGGGGACACTCTCTCCTTGTAATCAAATTAGTTTCAAAAATTAGGGAGAAGTTTGGAAAAGAGATTAAGGTGTCTACATTGATTAAGAATCCAACATTGGAAGGAATCGCATACCTTATTCGTGATAAGCATGATATGACAAAATCTGTATCAGCGCTGGTACCACTACAAGAATCAGAGAAAATACCTTTCTTCTGCGTTCATCCGTTTATGGGGAATGTATTTTGTTACATTCAACTAGCAAGATTGCTTAAGAATCACTGTTCATTTTATGGTTTACAGAATCCTCTCATAGAAAAGAGAGAGATTGACGACTCGACCTTGCCGGAACTAATTCAACTTTACATTGAAGAAATAAAAAGTGTTCAGCCAGAGGGCCCATATCGTCTTGGAGGATGGTCTTTAGGCGGTGCAATTGCTTATAAAATCGCAACTGTACTAAGAAATCAAGGAGAGGAAGTTGAATTGTTGGTACTTATGGATACTAAAGTACCTTCAGAGCAGGATCATAAAACAAGGGAGGATATGCTCTCATATATCTCTCAGCATTTCATTCCTGTAGGTTTAACAGAGCAGGAAGAAGGCCTCGTCCATAAGCAAGATATGCTTGTGAAGCGATTAATTATGGAAGGAGTACTCCCGCCTGATGCAGATCTTATGAATTTGAAGCAAGTTATTAATGCTCATAGGAAATGCCTGAACTTAATGGCAGAGAATGATTTGATACCATACTTTGGAGAAGTTATCTACTTTAGTGCTGAGGAAGGAAAAGAGTTGTTTACAGATTGGGGACCTTTATTAAAAGGAAGAGTAAATAAGTATTCTGTCCCTGGATCACATGAAGAAATAGTAGACTTCCCCGCAGTTGAAAAGATAGCTAAGTATCTATTAAATGAATTTGAAGGAATAAAAGAAACATCCCTTTCATTAACTGAAAAGTAGAGAGTGCAAAAGATGCAACGCTATGAACGAAAAGGGCAGCCCAATAACTGCAAATAAAGTGTAGGCAATAATGAATATATCAAGAGTATTACTTTTTAAGAGGATAATGCAAAAATTAATTGATAGAGACATAGAAGCCTATATGAGTTGCTCATAGAATAATGTAAATGCTCCCCATTTTTTGTAATAAAAGCTAATGCTTTGATGACATTACTGAGGAAAGGTGTATATTTTCATTGATATGTAAATATGCACCTTCTCTATTGTATTTGCAATTTAATAAAGTTAATTTGAATTTATGTAAAGCACATATATGAAGCCATCCTTTAAAAAAGGAAGTGATTTATCATACACATTCAAGCTGTGAAAATACCAAAGAATATTGAAAGTCATTTGTTTAAGCAACTTAGTAACTTGGTTTCAAATGAGAAGAAAGAACGAATGAAGCGTTTATTAAACTCATGCGACATTAATAGGACCCTGATAGGGGATTTACTAATCCGATCTCTAATCTGCCAAAAGTATAAAATTAATAATGAAGAAATTAGATTTATATATAATGAGTATGGAAAACCTTTTGTTGAAAATTTTTCTGACTTTCATTTTAATCTGTCACATTCAGGAGAATGGGTGGTTTGTACTACTGCTAATTTTAATGTGGGTATTGATATAGAAAAGGTTTCAGAAATAGAGGCTCTTAAATTAGCAAATGAATTTTTTTCAGAGGAAGAATTTTATGATATATCTAATATAAATTCTGATGAACAAATTAATTATTTTTATGATTTATGGACATTAAAAGAAAGTTATATAAAAACGATTGGAAAAGGGCTTTATATCCCGTTAAATTCATTCTCTATAAAAAAAGAGTCACGAACTTTAATTTCATATAAGTATATACCTCAAAACTTTTACTTTAGACAATATAACATTGAGCCAAATTATAAGATATCTGCTTGTGCAACAAGGGATGAATTTCCGCAAGAGATAATAATTAAAGACATTTATTCAATTTGCCAAAATATATGCAAATTTGAAAGTAAGGAGAAAATCAATGCAGAAGACTAAACTTTTTTGCTTTCCACATGCTGGGGGATCTGCGTTTAGTTACGCAAAATGGAAAAATCACTTTAATCCATATATTGAGGTAGTCCCGATAGAGTTAGCTGGTAGAGGATATAGAATTGAAGAAAACTTGTACCAAAGTATGGAAGAGGCAGTAAATGATGTCTACAATAAAATAGTTATGCAGATAGATGATTCGCCCTACATTCTATTCGGGCATAGCATGGGAAGTTTGATCGCCTATGAAGTAGCCAGAAAAATAAAAGATTCTAAAAACGTATCGCCTGAATTTCTTGTTTTGTCCGGTAGAAATCATCCAAATAGTAAAATAAAAAATATCCGACATAATCTTTCTAATGAGCAATTTAAAAGAGAAGTTATTGCAATGGGAGGTACACCGTCCGGGGTACTTCAATCAGAAGAATTAATGGAGATTTTTCTCCCAATTCTAAGAGCAGATTTTAAAATTGTCGAGACATATATTCATGACAATAATATACAACCATGTGATATTGATTTTCTTATATTTAATGGGGAAAATGATGAATTTACTACATATGATCAAGTAATAATATGGGAGCAATATACAAGTAAAACGTGTACTCTTCATTCTTTTGAAGGTAATCATTTCTTTCTAAATGAAAATATTGAAGAAATAGCAAAGAGTATTATAAGAAAGTTAGATTCTAAAAGATTATCAAATAGTTTTTAGAGGTTTTCTAAGTATATTCATGGCTAAGGAACAAAATATTAAATATAAAAAATAAAGGAATTGCTGAAATATCATTGAATAAGGGCATTGAAGCCTAAACGAACTTTTCAAAGGCAGGAAAAAAGACTCATTGAATCGTAAGAGTTACTTCCCTTATTTATCTAAAAAAGTGATGCAACTTATTTGCATCGCTTTTTAAATTTTTACCAGAGAGTAATTTAGTTAATTGGTAGAAAAAGGAATGGTCCTATTTGGCCCCTTCCTTTTTCTCATACATAACGCTTGTTGACAACTTATGAAATAATAGCATTCATCGCTATTAAAATATAACACTAAAAGCAATTAATTAGATATGTAATTGTGCATACATTGTACTATTTCATGAATGGGAACAAAACTATTTATCTCTTTCGGGAAGGAAACAAATAGACTCAGGTATACTTAGGGTAAGAGCACCCAAAGATGCGCTCCGTTTCTTATTTCCTATCCTACATTACCATTCCAAGCAAATTCCTTCTCTTTCAAACAATTCATCCATTGAATAAAGATAAATCCGCCATACGTATCGCGTAGCATGAAACGTTCTTAATATTATTTGGAATATATTTCAATATACTTCCGATACTATAACAGATCTAAAATTTCTCTACTGGAGGTATATAATGACATATCCATTTCGTAATTTAGTATTTGAAGGAGGCGGGGTAAAAGGGGTCGCTTTTATCGGTGCCATCCGCGCACTAAACATTGAAAAAAATAAAATATTTGGTACGACTTCAATTTGTTTTTAGATAGTTTTGTAATTAAACTATAATATTGTATTTTTTCTGCATTATTGAAATTAGTAATAATAAAATGTATTATTGAAAAGCACAATTTATAATTCAAGTAATCAGGACTATGTACTCATTATAATTTGAACATTCAGAAATTATAATATTATCTAAAAATGAGGTGTGATTCATAGAAACAGTACATATTAAATGGTATGGAATGTATAGTATAAATGATTTTTATAATAGGGAAGAAGCTTCTAAGAAGGGGATATTTGCAATCTCTAGAGTATATGCTAAGACTGTAACATTGCTCTATATAGGACAAACCAAAAGAAGCTTTATACAAAAGATAAGGGAACTTAATAAGGAGTGGCCTTTTGATGAGAGCGAATTAAAGATTACATTAGGAATAATAGAATTTCCTAGTGGTAAAATTTACTCTGAAAAGAAGGTAAAAGAGATAAAATCCCTTTTGATTTTACGACATACCCCGTTAGAAAACGAAACATCTTTATTATACTATAGAGGGAAATTTAATTTAAAAATTATAAATAAGGGAAGAAGAGGTTTAATTGTTAAAAAGCTTTCTACAGGAGATCTAATGTGGACGTAATTGGAATCAACTTTGAATAAAATTGAAAGTTGTTTAAGTGCAGAAACTTATCAATTTTTAATGTATTAAACTATTTTGAATAACATATGTCAGATGCTTGAAAAAACACAAATTTTATTGTGATATGAAATCCTGTATGGAAAGTGTAGTGTATTTCTATTATTTAATAAAAATATTAAGAATTATAGGGATAATACATAAAGAGTAGAGGAGAAAGTAAACACGGAGGTTTGAAGAATGGGACAAGTAAGCAGATTTCAAGAAAAACAACAGAATCGTCGTCAAAAGGCAATTTTTAATATTGCATTTACTTTAATATTAGTGACAGTTGGTATAGTGACATACCAGTTGTTTACCTCTTCTAATACATCAAAGAAAGCAATTGCTCAAGAAAAGAAAGCAGTACAGTTAGAGGAGAAGAAACGTGAAGAAAAAGAAGCGACACAGTTAGAGGAGAAGAAACGTGAAGAGAAAGAAGCGGCACAGTTAGAGGAGAAGAAACGTGAAGAGAAAGAAGCGGCACAGTTAGAAGAGAAGAAACGTGAAGAGAAAGAAGCGGCACAGTTAGAAGAGAAGAAACGTGAAGAGAAAGAAGCAGCACAGTTAGAAGAGAAACAAAAAGCAGAAAAATCGGTATCTCAAGAAAAGGGTTCTCAAACTAATCCTTCTTGGAAGCCAATTGGTACAAAGCAAGGGGCTAAACCTGAAATGAAATTTAAAGAAGGGACAGTAGATTGGAATGAGATGAAAAAAGCAATTTCTTATGCTGTTGATGTTCCAGAGAGCCAATTGATTTTCGATTTTATTGGGAATAATGGTAATAATAAAGCCTACAGTAATGTGCGAGATAAGCAAAGTAACAAAAAATATAAGGTTGATATTGATTGGGTAGAGAATCAGGGGTGGAAACCAGTATCTGTACAAGTGGTAAAATAATAGAAATGGAATTATGTGTTTCAAAGTTTACTTTTGTAAAAACTCATAAAAGAGTTCGTTTCAATCAGGACTCTTTTTGTTATGTTACCAGCATTAATTACTAGGACTCAATTGTTAGATCCTGCTGCAGACGTATATTAGAATCTACCTGATTTAGTGCTTCGAAAGATTCAAAATTGCATTTTTAAAATACTAAATAATTAATGGTACATTTTGAAATATTTTTGGTCTCATTTCATTAGGAACTATTCCGTCTATATAACTAAAAAATGTGTTATAATATCTATTGAACATATGAATAGGATAACAATTACCTGCTGTTAGCAAGTAGCGGTTTATCTAATAAAAAGATCACTTGTTTCCAAGACAAGTGATCTTTTTATATACATTCCCTGTACTATTTTTGAAATTGAATAGATATTTCAATCTGTGTAATTACAATAGACTTAATTAAAATTAAAACTGCAACAAGGATAATACCGTCTATATTTGTAGTAAGAAATATATGAAAAATATCTTAATGCAAGGTTGGCCTATATTCTATAAGGATATTAAAGAGTTATAGGAAACATTGATAAACGGGAATTATTTTGATTACAATATTTATGCATCTTTAGGTCTAAATAGTTGGGGATTAGCTAAGAAACTTGAGATATTAGACTCCTATTAAGTTGAAGATGGTCTTAAGTGTACTTCCAATAAAGAAAATTATGTAAATAAGCTGTCCATATGGGCAACTTATTGTATTTTTTGGCTTAGCTTGTTTTTTCCGAAGTGCTGGCGGTTCCCTTACTAGTATTCTTGCATTTAAATTATTTTTAATATATTATATTTATATGTATATATATATTAACGCATACAAAAGGACTCAAATCTATTAATAAGATTTAAGTCCTTTTCAAAGATAAAAAGATTGTACCAAAACGTAATCCAACTTATGCTTGTCTTTTTAATATGTATCTAGTAAAAAGATATTTTGTATCAATACAATTGTGTTTCCAATATAAATGGAAGTTTTCAAATAGAAGTTTATGTACTTTCAATGATAGGAGATAATGGTTAGAACATAGAGGAACAAGGAACCATACAGAGTAATCTGAAGAACCTGAGAACTATTGTATGTAGTTTGTTCATCTCGAGTACAATAAAAGAGTCTTACCTCTGTAGGCAAGACTTCACTAGTGTAGTTGTATAATATTTACATATCAACTAAGAAACAGAACCCATATAAAACAAAGTAGCAGAATCCTAATATTCCTCCTACAGCTAATACTTGATTAAACCAACTCTTAAATTTTAGATTACTGTAAATATCTTGCGATTTTTCCATATTTCCTCCTATTAAGGAGAACCCTTAAAGACTCTCACCTCGTTATGGTACCATTAAATGATGACTAATAGAGGTCCAATATTGTCTAAATGTATAAATATGCAATATTGCATACATAAATGTATTGTTATATATGTAAACGCTTACTATAATAAGGACATAAAGATTAATCACATCCCAGTACTAACAAAAGAGGAGGAAATAATATGGAAATCGCAATGGCAGTTTTAAAATTTATTGGTGGAGCAATCCCATTAGTTCAAGAACTTCTAAAAGCATTTATGTAAATTCACTACTTAGCAATTATTTATAAAAATTATTATAAAAATGATCTGTAAATCAATTCATCTTTGATATACAGATCATTTTTATGAGCCAAGCCCATTTAACATTATTAGGGAGCTTTTTAAATTTCGAAATATTTAAGGTTACGTCATATCAACATCAAGTTAAAAGTAAATTTTAAGAATAAACCTTTAGAGGATATTTTATAGTAAATCAAAATCCTTTTACAAAGTTGTAGGCATTAAACTCCTACGGCTTTTATTAAACTTTACTTAAGTAAAAGTCTCTTCAGAAAATCTAAAAGGACTTTTTGAGATTTTTAAATACTTGACCTACTGATAACTGAGGAGTGTAGAGAATATATATTTGATTTTTAAACAAATATGACAAATTACATGTGTAAGTTAAATCGATCTGTATCGTACATTACTGGAACTTCAATAAGGTAGGTTCTTTTTTTATTTGTATTCAAATCCCAGAGTGGCCCCTAATACCAGAAATCGTTTCCTATCCCTTTCTGTAGAAACATAAAAATCAATTCAACTTTTTATGTGTAATTTTTCATTTACGATTCAAATGCATTTCAGTTCTATAGGTTTCTTTTAAAAAAGGAATTTAATCTATTTATAGTTATTTTTTTTACATAGTAAGGTAGAATGATATACATTTATATTCCGTTTTTATTTAGTTACTTACAAATAGATATGGAATATAACAATATGGGATAAAGAAAATGTAAAAATGGAATAAGAAATGGTTATAAGTTTTATTGTCTTAATTTTCTGATTAATTTTTATACTGTTTTAAATAGAAGGCACTTTACCATTATCTCTAGAATTATATGAAAGTGTAAAAAAATGGGATAGGAAGTGGTATTTTGAAAAAGGTGATTTTATCTTCAACATTAGCTGTATCTATGGCTTTAGGGGCTTTTGCGCCATTAGGAACGTCACGTACATATGCAGCAGAGCAAAAGATTCAATACAACCAAGAATTTCAAACACCATCTTATATTGGGGAAGAGTGGAAAGCACCAGAAGGACTAGATAAAAAAGAGACTGTGTTCGAGTATTTAAAGAGTAAGAAAGACATGTTTAAATTAGCAGGAAATATAGAGAAACATTTTGAAATCGTTAAAGAAGAAAAAGACACAGAAGCGGAAACAACGCATGTGAAGCTTATTGAAAAATATAATGGTGTTCCTGTATATGGATCTGATCAAACAGTAGCACTTGATAAAAATAATAATGTGAAAGCATTTTTTGGACAAGTTATACCGAATTTAGAAAATAAAAATATCCCATCAACTGCAAGCATTTCAGAAGATGATGCTGTAAATATTGCGAAAGCTGGTATTGAGAAAGAGATTGGAAAAGTAGATAACTATGATGGTATGAAGAAAGATTTATACGTTTATGAAAAAGATGGACAATATTATCTTTCCTATCTTGTAAAAGCCTCTGTTTCAAAACCGGCATCAGGCTACTGGCATTATTTTATTGATGCAACAAATGGCAATGTGATCAATAAATATAATGCGGTCGATCATATTACTGGTTTTGGATATGGTGTTTTAGGAAACAGACAATCATTTGAAATTGTTCAAAATGAAAAAACAGGTGCATTCCATTTATTTGATGGTAAACGTGGAAACGGTGTTTATACGTTTGATTGGAGAAATTTGTTTAAACAATCCTATGATTCAACATCAAAAGGAATGGGATATACAGGTTATGAAATTGAAAGTAAGTTCAAGTTCTTTGAAGATAAAGCAGGTGTTGATGCACATGTAAATGCAGAAAAAGTATACGACTATTATAATAAAACATTTAATCGTAATTCCTATGATAACAAAGGAGCAAAGTTACGTTCTGTTGTTCACGTAGGAGAAAATTGGAATAACGCTAGTTGGAACGGTGTGTATATGTCGTATGGTGATGGAGATGGAAAACTGTTTATTCCATTTTCTGCGAGCTTAGATGTTGTCGCCCATGAGTTAACACATGCTGTAACAGAGCATACAGCAAATTTAGAGTATCAGGATGAGTCTGGTGCATTAAACGAGTCATTTTCGGATATTTTCGGTGCGATGGTAGACCGTGATGATTGGGAGATGGGGGAAGATATTTATACACCAGATATAGCAGGGGATGCGATGCGATCCTTAAGTCATCCTGCATCTATTCCCAATCCATTAGAACCCACTCAAGGTTATCCAGATCATTATAGAAAATATTATCCTGGACCATATGATAATGGCGGTGTTCATATTAACAGTAGTATCAATAATAAAGCAGCATATTTATTGTCGGAAGGTGGCTGGCATTACGGTGTGGAAGTAAATGGCGTTGGCCGCGAAGCTACAGAAAAAATTTACTATCGTGCTCTTACAAAATATTTAACAGCAAAATCTGATTTTAAAATGATGCGCCAAGCTGCAATTCAAGCCGCAGAAGATTTATATGGTAAAAATTCAAAAGAAGTACAAGCTGTAGCGAAAGCTTATGATGCAGTTGGTATAGAATAAGACCTGAAAAAGACCTGATATATAACGCCAGGTCTTTTTTTACTGAGTAATCAAGAATGATTTTTGCTACGCCTTTATATACCTATAAAATATTCATTAAATGAGAATGTAAACTTCATAACTCGATAAATATATTGTTCACGCTTTTCTTCTTCTGTTTAAGATAAGAAAAATACAATTTTGCAACAACAATGTCCTTTCTACGTGTCCTTGTATATTAAAAAATTTCAACTTGAGCTACAGTATCTGTTGTAGCATTTGCACCTCCTGTCGTTACTTTTAGTGAAATACGATCACCTGCTAGAAATGTCACTGAAATATCATTATTTATATTGGAAGTTTGAGTACCAGTATGATATCTATATTTTGCTAAATTATTTTATAGAAAAACAGCTTTTTCAATTGAAGAAAAGAGAAAAAATTAAGGGATTCTATCACTAGAAAACACCACTTGAATACGATGAATGTAGAAAAACATATATCATTAATCTGGCTAGTAGCTCAGACAATAGATATTAACCGTAAAAGAGAGAGAATTATAAGAGAAAAATTAGAAATAGAGAATTGAACTGACCATTCTTGTGGGGGAGAGAATTTTGATGATAAATGGATGAACAAAGGTATACGTGGTATTATTAATAGTATATATATCTACATACTTACTATTTTAGTTTAGGAGAGTTGTCTATGCAATGGGAGTATAAAACACTTAAAATTGATGGTACATTTAAAAGTTTTTTTGGTGCTAAGGGGTTAGATTTAGAAGGCGAGTTTAATAAGTTAGGGATTGATGGTTGGGAACTTATTTCAATTATTGGCTTAGGCAGTGGCGGTAGTATTCAAAATGGTTTACAGGCAATATTTAAACGCCAAATCAAATAATAATATCAGCATAACGTCTTGGATTTATTCAAGGCGTTTTTTTGTTTCCTGACAAAAAAACTTTTCTTGAACGTATGAAGAGAGGTATTTATAGCTTAATATTTATAAAGAAACAGGAAAAGGATTAACATAGCCATCTTACTCTGCTGAGCTCACTCAATTAAAAATGAAAAAGTATTTACCTGAATTTCAATAATTTGGTATAATATTTCAGGGTAATGTATATCTAATTATAAAATTTATTGGATTCGGGGAGAAAATCTATGAAAAAGAAAAAGATTAGTTTACTAGTATCTACAATTATCACTTCCTTAATTTTTTCAGCTTGTGGTAATAATACTAATAAAACTAATAAAGCTGAAGCTGAAAGTCAAAAACAGGTATTAAACTTAACGATACCGGAAGAAATCCCATCTTTAGATACGGCAAAAGCTATGGATGGTACGTCATCACATATTATGCAAAATATATTTGAAGGATTATATGTACTGGATAAACAAGATAATCCTATTCCTGGTGTAGCGAAATCATTTGAGAAAAGTAAGGATGGGAAAAAATATACATTTCATTTGAGAAAAGATGCTAAATGGTCAAATGGTGAAATGGTAACTGCACATGATTTTTCTTTTGCTTGGAAACGAACATTAAATCCTGAAACAGCATCTCAATATGCATACATGTTATTTTATATAAAAAATGCCAAAGAAATAAATAAAGGTATAGTTGCTGCTGATCAGTTAGGAGTAAAAGCAATAGATGATTATACGCTAGAAGTGGAATTGGAACAGCCTGTTCCATATTTATTGCAATTATTAGCACTACCTGTTTATTTACCTCAGCATGAATCGTTTGTAAAAGAAAAAGGAAGTAGCTATGGTTTGGAACCGGAGAATCTTATATATAATGGGCCATTTGTGTTAGAAAAGTGGAAGCATGGACAAGAATTTCAATTGAAGAAGAATAATAGATATTGGGATAAGAAACAAGTAAAGCTAGAGGCAATAGATTTTAATATTGTAAAAGATACGATGACGGCAATAAATTTATATGAATCGGGTAGTATTGATCGTGCTCCAATTACTGCAAAACATTTTGAGCAATACAAAGACAACAAAGAATTACATATGAAAAAAGAAGCTGGAATAGCTATGTTACGTTTTAATGAAAAAAACACTACATTAGCAAATAAAAAAATCAGACAATCTATTTCTTTAGCAATAAATAAAGAAGAGATAGTAAATCATTTTGGCAGTACTGGAGCAACACCTGCAGAAGGTCTTATACCGGCAGGATATACGAATGAAGCAAATCAAAAAGATTTTCGAAAGGAAAATGGTTCTCTTGTTTTGTATGATTTACAAAAGGCTAAACAAACTTGGGAAGATGCCAAAAAAGAACTTGGTATAGAAAATGTCACACTTGAGCTTCTAACATTTGAGCAAGATAATGAAAGAATTATAGCAGAGTATATAAAAGGAGAACTTGAAAAACATTTACAGGGTTTAACAATACAGATTAAGCAACAGCCATTTAAACAAAAATTGCAGCTTGAACAAACAGGGCAGTATGAAATCTCTATGGTAGGTTGGGCACCTGATTATAAAGATCCAATTAGTTTTTTAGAATTATTTACGACAGATAATCCAAATAATAAAATGAAGTATTCAAATTCGAGTTATGACGATTTTATAAATAAAGCTAAAAATGAAGCTGTATTAGATCAACAGAAGAGATGGGATTATTTACGAGAAGCCGAGAGAGTGTTGTTAGAAGATGCTGCTATTGCTCCCCTTTATCATACTGGTAAAGCATATCTGCAAAAGGATTATGTAAAAGGAATTGAAAAGCATCAATTTGGTGGTGCTTATACTTACAAAAATGCATATTTGATTCAAAAATAAAAAGTTTAAAATTGAAAAGAGTTGAGTACTTGATAAAAAAGTATTCAACTCTTTTTTACTTTCCACAAAAAGTCGTATTACATTTCAGATTATAATATGCAAATTTTTTAATTGTTCAATAGAAACAAAATTAAGAATGAGTTTTTGTTTGTTACAATTAGAAAACAAGAAATCAAAATAACCCAAATTGTGATTTAAATCAACCTTTTTCACTAGCTAAAAAATACTGTGGAAAATTAATGACTTGAACAAAAGAACTGCTATTTACATACTTCACATACATATTTGTTTTGTTAATTGTGGGCGTGTTTTGAGATTTGTATATAGTAATTTCAATTAAAAACTTGAAAAATATTAAAATGTGTAAATTTTTTGAATTTTTAATCAAACGTATTTAATATTCCTAATTTGTTGTTTTATAATGATACTCGGGTTGATCGTGAATGTTTTAGATATTGCGATATATACTCGATTAATTTATTTTAGGGAGGTTTCAAAATTGGGTAAGAGAGTTATTATAAGAGTTTTTACATTATTATCAGTACTGGCATTATTCCTTAATGTGTTTTTACCAAGGGCTAGTGCAGAGGTTATGACGCACGAGAAATATTCAATGGACTGGAGTTATAGTAATAGTCTAGGTAAGTACATTCGAACTGAAATGATTAAAAATTCAAGCGGTCAAATTGCTTATTGCTTAACTCTTGGATTAAAATCACCAAATGGTGAAGATCTTCCTGAAATGGGGAAAACGGATGATGTAGTATATAGGGTCTTATTAAATGGTTTCCCACAAAAAAGTGCAGAACAACTGGGAGTAGCTAATAAGAATGAAGCACATTATGCAACTCAGCTTGCGGTTTGGAATGCATTAGGTCAACTTGATGTAAATGAATTAAAACATGAGAATAAAAATGTTGAAAAAGCGGCTAAGACAATTATTAATGCTGCAAACAAAAGTGAAGATACTCAAGATATTTTTATGAATGTGATTCCTGCTGAAAAGCAAAAAGCAGAATTAAAGGGTGAGTTCTTTGAAACAAATCTATACACAGTACAAACAAATGCTAAGAGTGGTTCTTATAAAGTAGTAGCGAAAAATGCACCTAATGGAGTAAAAATTGTTAGTGAAAATGGTGAAGTGAAAGATCAACTTTCAGTTGGAGAGAAATTCCGTATCCAAATTCCTAAAAATACAAAAACAGGTGAATTTAATCTATGTGTTGCTGCAAACTTAACAAAAGTTCAAGCAATTGCTTACCGTGGTACGGATACTGTTCAGAATGCTACAGTATTACTAGAAAGAAATGAAGAAAAGCTTAGTAGTGACCTTGCAGTAAATTGGGAAGCAGCTGGTTCTTTAAAAATTAAAAAAGTTGGAGAAAGTGGAGAAGTATTAGCTGGTGCGGTATTCGAGGTTTTTAATGCGAATAATGAATCAGTTGGAAAAATTACGACTGGTGCTGATGGTACTGCAGAATTAAATAACCTACCAATTGGTACATATACTGTAAAAGAAATAAAAGCGCCAACAGGCTATGTTTTAGGTGATAAACCACAAACCATTGAGGTTAAGACAGGAGAAACTGGGGCTGTTCAAATAGTAAACAACAAGGCAAAGGGAAACATTGAAATAAAAAAACTTAGTGATTCAGGTAAAGTGCTACCTAATGTTGAATTCACTGTTTTTACTGAAGATGGAAAAGAAGTGAAAAAGGCAGTAACAAATGAAAATGGAATTGCAAATGTTGAAGGCCTTACATTTGGTAAGTATTATTTCTTAGAGACAAAAACACCAAATGGATATATCGGAAATAAAACAAAGTATCCTTTTGAAATTAAAGAGCACAATAAAACACTTACTTTTACAGTAGAAAATACCGAAGTAAAAGGTAGTGTAAAACTATTAAAAGTAGATACCGAAGATATTAGTAAAAAGTTAGAAGGTGCAGTATTCGAGTTAAAAGATGCAAGTGGAAAAGTAATTGGTGAATATAAGACAGATAAAAATGGTGAGATTAACGTTAAAGATCTAGCGTATGGTAAGTATTCATTTGTAGAAAAGACTTCACCAAACGGTTACGTTCTTGTTAAAGAACAAATCGTGTTCGAAATAAAGGAACACGGGAAAATTATTGAGTTATTAGCAGTCAATCATCTTATTAAAGGTGATTTGGAAATTACAAAGGTAGATGTAGCTGATGGAAACAACAAGCTTCCAAATGCAGAATTTACGATTTATAACGAAGCAGGGAAAGAAGTAGTGAAAGGTAAAACAGATGATAAAGGTATCGCTAAATTTGAAAAGTTATCATTTGGAAAATACACATATAAAGAAACTATTGCACCAAACGGTTACGTTTTAAATGAAGAGACGTTTTCTTTTGAAATCAAAGAGAATGGTCAAATAATTAAACATATCGTCAAAGATGAGAAGATTCCCTCAATTAAAACAACAGCATCTGATAAAAAAGATGGTACAAAAGAAATGCACACTTCTAAGTCTGTAACAATCCAAGATAAAGTGGAATACAAAGACCTACAAGTAGGTAAAGAGTACACTTTAAAAGGTAAATTAATGGATAAAAAGACTAATAAACCATTAGTTGTAAATGGTAAAGAAGTAACTGCTGAAACTAAGTTTACACCAAAAGAAGCAAACGGTTCTATTACACTAGATTTCACTTTTGATGCAACTGGTTTAGAAGAAAAAGAAGTAGTAGTATTCGAAGAGTTACTGAAAGACGGAAAAGTTGTTACTACACATACTGATATCAATGATAAAGGTCAAACAGTTAAGTTCGTTAAGCCATCAGTAAAAACAACTGCTACAAACAAAGCTGATGGTGGAAAAGAGGTTCATTCAAAGGATTCTATCACTATCCAGGATAAAGTGGAGTACACTAACTTAGTTGTTGGTAAAGAGTACACTGTAAAAGGAAAATTAATGAACAAAGCTATTAACGAACCATTATTAATTGATGGTAAAGAAGTAACAGCTGAGACTAAATTTATTGCAAAAGAAAAGAACGGTTTTGTAACATTAGACTTTACTTTTGTTGGTGCTGAACAGCAAGGAAGAGAAGTAGTCGTGTTTGAAGACTTATTACATGAAGGTCAAGTAATTGCAACGCATGCTGACATTAACGATGTAGGTCAAACAGTTCGATTTGTAGAACCTTCTATTAAAACGACAGCTACAAACAAAGCTGATGGTTCTAAAGAGTTAGATGCTTCTAAATCTGTAACAATCCAAGATAAAGTGGAATACAAAGACTTAATCTTGGGTAAAGAGTACGTTGTAAAAGGTAAACTAATGGATAAAGCAACAAAAAAACCATTATTAGTTGATGGTAAAGAAGTAACAGTAGAATCTAAGTTTACTCCAAAAGAGAAAAATGGTTCTATCACACTCGATTTCACATTTAATGCTTCTGCATTACAAGGTAAAGAAGTGGTAGTGTTTGAAGAATTGTATCAAGATAATGTCTTGGTAGCTATACATGTTGACATCGAAGATAAGGGGCAAACAGTGAAATTTAAAGAAGTAAAACCGGAACAACCAAAACCAGAGCAACCGAAATCAGAACAGCCGCATCCGGATAAAAATATTCAAACATCAGAACAACCTAAAGCAGAAAAGACATTAAAATCAGGAATATTACCAGTTACAGGTGGAGATATATCGATGCGGATCTCAATGGGCGCTGGCCTTTTATTATTAGTTCTTGGAACTGTATTATTTATCAAACGTAGAAACGTATAAAAACTATATAAATTTTACAAAGAAGGTCTTCTAATAAATAGAAGACCTTTCATTTTTGTACTTAATTTGGATTTTGTTTGAGTCAGTTTGGACATTCGATTTTAAGCATGAATGGCATTTAAAATCGAAACTTTATTTGTAGTAAATAATACATAATTTTGTTTGGCTGTTTTAATTAAAATACGATCTGTTGTCCCATATGGTGTTCCAATACGGATCACATTTGATTCTTCAACACCAGCATAAGTATCATCTTCGGTAACCTCGATTACATCACGTAATGGAATCGTAATCTCCGTCAATTGCCATGAAATAATTAACTCTTTTTTTGTTTTTTTTACATTAATACCTAGCATCATACCAAGACCTTTCTATAATAGAATGCTACACTTCTAATCTTATTATATAAATTTTTAGATTATTTTTCCATATGTAGGAATGGTATTGGTTTCTGCGTGTTAGTATCTTTAGCGTATCGAACGCAAAGGAGGATATACTGTCTTTCTGTTAAGAAATATGTTAAGAACAAAAGTTCACTTAAAATTAATATGAATTTGATATGGTTGTAGTATTATAAACGAGAAATATTAAGAGTGGCAGGAAGGAAATGAATAATGAGAATTAAATTAGTAGGGATTTTTACATGTATGATTGTGATACTTGGTATCTTTATCGTTTATACCAATCAATCTATTGGTAAAGAACCAAAAAAAACAAACTATGAAACTCATGAAAACTCCATAAATAAAGAGAAAAATGGTACTTCAAAAAACATAGCAAGTTCTTTTGCTAGTATACAGGCTGTAGTTAATAAGGAATATGGATTGCCTGAAGACTATAAACCGGAGGATTTAGTTGTACCAAATGTACCATTCTCATTCAGTGGAACGCTAGAAAAGAGTTACCTTCGTAAAGAGGCAGCAGAAGCACTAGAAAGTTTATTTGATTTAGCAAAGAAAGAAGGAATCCAGTTAAATGCTGTTTCAGGGTTTCGCTCCTATGATTATCAAAAAAAACTGTATGCAAACAATGTGAAAAGAAAAGGACAAGAGCATACGGATCGCTTCTCGGCAAAGCCTGGACATAGTGAACATCAAACGGGATTAACGATGGATGTTTCTTCTAAAAGTGCAAATAATGAGCTAGAGCTAACTTTTGCGAATACGAAAGAAGGAAGATGGCTGAAAGAAAATGCGCATCGTGCAGGTTTTATTATTCGTTATCCAAAAGGTAAAGAGAGTATTACTGGATATGCTTATGAACCGTGGCATATTCGCTATGTAGGAGATATTGCTGAAAGTATATATAAGAAAAAACTGACTTTAGAAGAATATATGAATCTGTGAAAATAGAATTAAAGAATTAAATTTGCTAGCGAAAGCAGTAAGAGTGTAAAAGATAGGGGTATGAAACAAGGTATTTCTTAATGCTCTTAAAGGATATGCCATGGGATTGTAAACGATACTACTATTTTAGAGATGAAAGATGGCGAGTAATATCTTTACAGTAATGTGAGATGTAGGATCTTGCGTCAGGTTCAGAATAATAAGTATTAGGTTAATATATGATGGAAAGCAGAAAGCAACGAAAAAGAATATAAAGATTACGTATTCGGTTTTTTACTAAATAACAGGGCATCATTCTAATTAGAATAATGCCCTGTTATTTTTAGCATAATCTATTGAATTACTTTTTCAATTTTAGGCATTACAGCAATTGGTGGTAAAGATTTGGTCCATGCAGCAGCATAAACATTTAACTGTTCACCTATAGTGTAATTTTCACCATCTGAAATAGGAACCCTTAAAATCTTATTTTGATTTACTAACTCCCACCAATCATTTTGGTAAGCGAGTGCTTCATCTTTTGTAGATGTTGAAGCAACCACTAAATAATTGTTTTCTACTGAAATGACATATCCAGTAAAAGGATCTTGTTCTTGTTTATGAATAGAATAAATAGGTGCAGTGCTTACAGACGCCTTATTAGAATCTGCAAATGCCGGTGTTAATCCGAAAGTAAATCCACATCCTAATGTTAAAGCTGTTACGGTTGTTACTAATTTTTGTTTTTTTGTAAACATAATACATATCCCCCTTATATTTTATCCCTACACTAGCAATTTTCTAGTTCTATCATATAAAACCTTTTAATATTAAGATGTTTAACAGTTCTGTCACATACAATCCATAAATGTTAAAATTATCTATTAATGGAAGTGGATTTGTGTTATAATTCACTAGGTGAAATATTATTATTACATTCATCCCCTGATGAATGTATACCCTTCCTTAATTGTAAATATGTTTGATTTTATTGGTGAAGAGGGAGGAAATCTCTCTTCTTTTTTTGTTCCTTCTAAAGTTCGAAGGTGCCTTGAGCAATAAAATTTGATTTTTTTAAAACAGTTGAATTACACACGTTCACTTTATTTAGAAGTGAGAGTGGGGGAGTTCAAAGAAAGATGGGGAAATAAAGCCCTGTCTCTTGATAAAAACTTATAGAAATAAAAATAAGGTAGTTACTGTTGGACAGATAGTAAATTACGATTAATATACTAAGTCTTACGAGCACGATAAAAAATATATAACTTCATAAAAAGAACTCCTATGTTACTTAGGAGTTCTTTTCGGATGAAGTCAACAAATTTATAGAATGTTGAACATTAGTTTGTTTTTTCAACAATAGGAGAAATAGCCTTCGCAGGAACACCAGCAAGTAAAATAGGGCTAAACTCAAAAGATGCAGCATAAACGTTCACCGTATCACCGATTATAATATCTTGTAATACTTCGGTTGAAGTTTCAACTTCATAAGTTATGTTGTTACTTGAAACTAAGATTGAATTATCAGATTTCCCTGTAACATTTCCTTTGATTTTTTTGTATTGATTCTCTAAAATATTTTGTTCATTTCCTTTTTGAATAATCGCGTTTCTTGCATCGAAAGGTAAGTCCATTAGAAGAATAGGGGCCATTTCAAATGCTTGAGCATAAACATTTACTGTATCGCCTATCTGAATGTTTGGTAATACTTTTGGATTAACATGGGCAAGAATGGTTTGATTTTCACTTGAAATTTCTAAGCTATCTTCGGATTTTTTTGTCACTGTACCAGAACGTTTTTTTAGTTGTGCTAAGAGTTTTTGTTCTTTATCTTTACTCATTACATGGTTTTCTTGTTGTTTGTTAGATTCTTCGTTTATTTTAGAAATAGAACTTACATCAGTGTAAAATACAGTTTGTCCATAGATTTTTTGATGTTTCCATTGATCTTTGTTAGCAACTTTAACTTTGTCTCCGTTTTTAAAATTAGAGTTACTACCATTCGGGAAGTCTATAGTAACTTCTTGATTATTTCCATTAGCATCTTTATATGCAACAGTCACATAATAAGAATCTGCATCATTTATTACACCAACTACAGCATTTTCTTCTTTCTTTGTTTGGTGGTCGATTTGATCAGACTTTGCAATAAATTGTGCAGCCTCTGCACGGGTAATTGGTCTATTAGGGGACCAGTTTTCTCCATCTTCAGTGCCCTTAGAAATTTCTGTTTGTATTAAAATATTTGCATATCTTTCTCCCCAATGCCCTTTTAAATCCTCAAATGTAGTTACACTATTTTTAGTAACTTTATTTTCTAATTTATAAGCATTTGCCACCATTGAAGCCATGGATGCACGATTAATCAAACCTGTTGGAAGGAAGTTACCATTTCCATCTCCTTTAATAACACCTGCTTTTTCAACAGCTGCAATGTAAGGTGCTGCCCAGTGGTTTTGAGCATCTCGGAAAGATGGTTTAGCATTCTTATTAATTTCTAATCCAAGCATTATAGCCATTATTTTGGCAGCTGAACCGCGGTCAATTGTTTCAGCAGGAGCAAAAGTACCATCGGGTTTTCCATGTAATGCGCCTTTTTCAACTAGGTAATTTACAGAAGGGCTTGCCCAATTTGGGACATCTGGAAATTTATGGGTATTTGCAAATGCACTAGATGAGTAGGATAGTAGACTTCCAGCAAGAATTCCTGTAGCAATTAATTTGTATTTCAAAATGTAACACTCCTAAAAATTATTACAGCTTGGTAAATCTATCATTTATAGTTAAACTCATAAGTAATATGACCTAGTTTAATAGATTGGGTTGATGTTATCACTATATTACAGGTAAATAATATATGGTTGATTAAAACTATTATTTCGAAAAGAATTCACAGACATACACTTGTAGTAAGGGACTATTTGATATATTTACCAAGCTTGTGTAACCAGTATAGTTACTTATATATACGAGTGTCAATTAAAAAAGAATTACATTTTTGTAAGATAACCATGTTAATAATATAGTAAGTAATTATTATATAAGGTGAATAATTACTCATTATAATAACTATAAGGATGGATTAAATAAAGAGGGATGTTTAGCGTTATTTACCAGTTATTTATTGTGGTTTTTATTTTCGTTGGACTTCTATTATTATTTGTATTATTTGGTCATCATACTGCGAGGTTTTTTAATTTAAACAGTCACGGTGGCCTCTTACCAAATGGTGCAACAGGTTTAATTATATCTATGTTGGTCGTTATCAATTAATTATTGAAGATAATAAATTTGTTTTTAATCCTATGTAATGAGAGGGCTCTCTAGATAAAAAAATTTACTTCGTGAAAAAGTTACTTGCTATATTATTAACCTTATTACCTTACAAAAGTGTAATAATCTTTTTGTTGACGTTCTTTAAAAGGTGTAACTATAATAGTTACATGCTAATTGATAATGGAAATCAGTTGGTGAATAGATATGATTGGAGATGTTTTAGTATATGAAAAAAGTCATTTTAGCTGGTGCATTAGGAATTGCAGCATTTACAGGAAGCAATATACCAGGATTAGATTCACTAACAGCAAGTGCAGCTGTACAAGAGTTCAACACTACAGTTGAGGGGAAAGTAATAGAAGTACAGTCAAAGTATTTTATCATTGAAAGTAAAGAATTAAATGAAAGTGTAACTATTTATACTGATTTTCAAGCAAATGCAAAACCAGGTGAATATGTAAAAGTAAATAGTAATGGTCCATTACTTCAAAACGCATTTACTACAAGCTTAACGGCTAATTCTGTTGAGCATTTTGAATTAGCTCCTGGAAACTACGAACAATATACAGTAGGGCATGTAAGTGAAGTTTCTTCTAATGAGTTATTAGTTATATATATAGATAATAACGGAAATCCAGAGGATCTTCGTGTACCTCTAAAAAACACTCATAACTTTAAGGTTAATGACTTAGTGAAAGTAGAAAGTGATTTTTGGGCGAGATCCATACCACCTATAGCTGTAAATGCAAAAGTAGAAAAAGTTAAAACGCAAATTAATGATTATAGTACTAGTACTGAGTCTTTAGAAAAAGAAGGTACAACATTGAAACTAGGAATGTATGAAAAAGAAGATGGTCAACCTAATTTTGTAATCGGAGAAATTACAAAAATAGACAAAGATTATACCGATTATGTAGCTGTCAAGTACCCTTCTAAAAGTGGGAAAAATGATGTTGTTTATGTGGATTTAACACAAGGTCAACAATTTAATATAGGTGATATGGTTCGAGTAGATTTTCATGATGGATCTAATTTCCATGGAATGGATAAAACAACGTATGACCATATCCAGAAAATTAACGATAAAATTAAACAGAATACAAATAAAGAGCAATGGGTTTGGTCTTGATTTTAATAAAATAAGATTATCCATCTATAATGTATATACCAATTCAAAAAGTCTTGTAATATGTTACAAGGCTTTTTTGAATTAGTTACTTTAAAACATTATCTTCTGTTTCATTTTTATTAGCTGCTTGCAAAAATGTCATATTTCTGTCGTGGACACTCATTCATATAAGTAATTATAATTGCTCCATCAATTGGGTATATGTTACATTTATATAATTTCTCAGAGATACATGTTTATATAATGATTGTCCTGTTTATATTCTTTTGAAGGGAAAGTCTATACATACACTTAATTTCGTGAAATTTTTTTATAGAGATAAATATTTAATGCATCTAATCAGTATAAGCTTTTCTGTAATCTATTAATTTTGGAATCATGATGTTAGCATTGTACAATCCATTTGAAAGCATGCTAGAGTACTAGAAATATTTGTGGCTTTTTATGAGAAAAAGGATGCAGAGAAATATGGTAATTTATCATTTTCCGACAGAAGATTCCTTTCGTTTCATACGGTTAGAAACATTTTTATAATTCCTGTTCTATAATTGTTGAACATTAACAGGTGTAATTTGAGGTTGCTTTATTTTGAAAGAAATCTTTTGAAATGGTCATAATAGAAATAAAAATTAGAAACAAATTTAATAAAAAATGATGAAAAACTTAAGAAGGTGAATATATTGCGTAAACATTCACATGTGCAATTTTATGTATTGATATTGGCTCTAATAGCTTATTTAAGCTTTTGCTTTATATTTTTATTTGTTTTTCCGAATCAGTATTTTGTATCAGATTTTAATATACGACTCTCATCTTTAGTTGTTGAAACTATTGTACTTATTTCATTACTTTATTCTATAGTATCCAGAAAAGTTAAGTTAGGACTATTTTGGGCTTGTATTACTATTGCAATAGGGTGTTTCTTGATAGGGAATTTTATATCTGCTTTTCAAGTACTTAATGTAGAATTACCAATACAAAATTTTAATATCTCAGATGTGTTTTTGTTGTTTTTCTTATTCTTCTTTCTCTTTGCGTTCTTTTATAAAATCATGATGGAATGTAACAAGTGGGAGAAAGCATATTTACTTTGTGATCTATGCATTGTTGTTACTGCTATTTTTACATTAGAGTGGTATCTATTTAATAAACCATCTGCAAATATTTTATTCTTATCAATTGGAGATGTTTTTCTTTCATTTATTTTCCCGATTATAGATCTATTGCTTCTTTTACTAGGAGTTAGCCTTATCTTTCGACCAGCAATTTTTAATGCGAAAAGTAAATTATTTATTTTCATCTTAGTATTAACTGGATTGTCTATTACGGATTATTTATATTTCTATTTACAAGATGATTTATCACATCGTTCACTCATATTATTAAGGTGTTTGTATAGAGTTTTTCTATTATTTATTGCCATTGCCGCTACTATCCCAAGGAGTGCATCTTCTAGAAGAAATTATTTTATTATTAATCCGACATTTGGAAAGAAACTTCTTGTCATATTTCCGTATCTTGCAGTTGCAATCTTAATTGGTTTTACTTTGAAAGAGCAAACTGCTTCATCTACACTGATTACGGGCAATTGTATTGCTTTTGTATTTGTACTGATTCGTCATACAATTGTACGAATGCAAAACAAAGATTTAACCGAGACCTTAAAAGTGTTTAATAATCAATTAGAACAAACAGTATCTCAAAGAACAAGGGATTTAATAAACAAATCTAATGATTTGATAAAAAATCAAGAGAGATTTAAGTCTTTATATGAGTATCATCCAGATCCTATTTTAACGATTGATTCAAATGGTATCGTATTAAATATAAATCAGGCTGGAAGTATGTTATTAGGAAAAGAAAGTGCTGCATTAATAGGGGAAGAGTGCTTCTCTATTTTTTTAGATGAAGATAAATCTGAATTGGAATCGGCTATAAAGAAAGGGAAACGATGTAGTTCATCTTCGTTACAGTTACGTGTGAAAAATAACAATGAGAAGGATATACTTTTTTGGTATGTCACTATAGTTCCTATTATGATAGAAGGACAAGCCTTTGGGAGCTATGTAATGGTAAAAGACATAACGAAGATGAAACAACAACAGGAAGAGATAAATTATCTTGCATTCCATGATACGGTGACGGAGATTGGAAATCGTATATTCTTTCAACAAGAATTAGATAGATCCATTAAGCGTGCACAAAAAACAAAGGATAAGTTTGGCCTCTTGTATATAGATTTAAACCGTTTTAAGACTATTAATGATACACTGGGTCATTCGATTGGTGACAGGGTTTTAAAAGAAGTTGCCAAACGTTTTAGGACATGTCTGTCACCGCCTCTTCCTCTAGCAAGAATAGGTGGTGATGAGTTTGCAATCATAGTCCATAACCGCACAGAGAAACAGCTATTGGATTTATGTGAAACTCTATTTCGTATAACTGAAGAACCATTTGTAGTAAATCAGCATAGTTTTTACTTATCTCTTAGTATAGGAATAGCAGTGTATCCATTTGGAGGAATAAATACTACTACACTTTTACAACACGCTGATATCGCTATGTATAGTGCAAAGGAAAAAGGTAACAATGCTGTTTGTATGTATGACGAGACATTATCTCAAAAAGTAACTCGTCGATTACGATTAGAACAGGATTTACCAAATGCAATTGAAAATAATGAATTGTTTTTATTGTATCAACCACAAATTGATAGTAAGGCAGGTAAGGTTATTGGTGCAGAGGCTTTAATACGTTGGCAACATCCAGAGCTTGGGCTGATTTCTCCTTTTGAGTTTATACCTATAGCAGAAGAAACGTCGCAGATTATTTCAATTGGGAAGTGGACGTTACAGAAAGCGTGTCGACAACTGAAAGAATGGCATTCTGCGGGCTTTTCAAATCTAAAGATGGGGATAAATTTATCAGCTATAGAGTTTGAACAGAAAGATTTTGTTCAAATAATTATATCTACCATAGGAGAAATAGGAGTACCTGCTAATTCGATTGATTTGGAATTAACAGAGCGAATAGCAATGGTAGATGAAAAAGAAACCTTAGCGAAGTTAAAAGCATTAAAATCATATGGTGTACATTTATCAATAGACGATTTTGGTACAGGTTATTCTTCATTAGCGTATCTGCCTCTTTATCCAATTGATACTTTGAAAATTCCAAGAGAATTTGTTAATAGGATTGGAATTTCTACTGACGGAGATGAAATTATACAAACCATTATTTCACTTGCTCACACTTTAAACATGAAAGTGGTAGCAGAAGGGGTAGAAACGAAGGAACAATTAACAGTGTTACAACGTAATGCATGTTATCTAATTCAAGGTTATTACTACAGTAAGCCTGTAAATGAAGATGAATTTATTAATTTTTTAAATACGACACAAAATAAATAAGTCCAAAAAAATATATGAATTAAAGTGAGAAGACGTTCTACTCATATGGAGTAGAACGTTTTTCTTATGTTTACTTTCAGAAGGTATGCAGTTAGGCTTCTGTTTTTGAGAGTAAATTTAGTATCCATATTCTCATTATTAGATTTGTTGTGAACTACACGCCACTTAGGAAAGTTTGAAGTGGGGGATTCTCAGTTCCATGGCGAAAGTAAGCTTTCGGCTCCCTGATCGTTACTTAGGGGTGTTTCACCCTAGATGTCCTTCGTATGATTGTTCTTTTGGTACATTTGAAAAGACTGTTTGTTTTGAAAAGAAATCGAGAATATATTGTTTTGCGAAATTCCATTTTAATTGGTTGGCTGCTCACAATTATTGTTATGGGCCTATCTGTCTATTTTTCTTCCATTACGTATTTATTAATCGGTTGTTTCATTCTGTCCCTAAAATACGGATTAATGGGCACAATAAAGAATGTAGAAAAACGTTTATCTACATGGGCTAACTTTTGTACCATTGAAAAGCCAGTAAATAGAAGGGTAACTAGACCCTTTCAGTTTCGGGGTGGACTCCTTGTATCTTTAGCGTTTGGATTCGTAGAAATGGTGATAAAAGGCTTATGTATCTCATATTTTATTTTAGGATTAGAAACGTATGTATATCGTTTGATGCGCAGAAATGCAAGAGTGTGAAAAGGAGGCTTCTATTATGAAAGTATTGATATTCGAATTGATTCTCATTATGATTCTGATTCCTTTGAACATCGTTTTAAAAAAACATGTACCGAAATGGAAAGGGAAAGCCGGGGAAAAACTAGTGAAACGTATATTGGGCAAATTGGATCCCACAAGTTATTATGTATTACATGATGTGACGGTTCATACTGAGTATGGTGATACAACGCAAATTGACCATATTGTTATTGCGGAAACAGGTGTATTTGTTATAGAGACGAAGAACTATGAGGGCTGGATCTATGGAAGTGAGAAATCAGCAAGGTGGACACAGGGTATTTTTAGAAAGAAATCCTCTTTTCAAAACCCATTTCGACAAAACTATAAACATATTAAGGCAATTGAGTGGTTGATGGAAAAACAGCTGCCGTGTATCTCGATTGCAGCGTTTCATCCAAAATGCAGTCTAAAAAGGGTAAATGTTCATTCGAAAAATAAACATATCTTATATTATAACGATCTGAAAACATGTATCGAATCCTATATTGGTTTGAAACTAACAAAAGACGAGGTTAAGCATATCTATCAAACTATTTTGCGAGCTAACATTACCAATAAGGACATTGAGAAGAAAGATGTGAAGTATTTACAGAATAAGTTCGCTAAACTATAAGAAACGGAAAAAGGAACAATGTTATATTTAATAGGATTTTTGGTAATCATCGTAGTAGTTATTCGTCTTAATGTGAAGTATTATCAGTTAAAAGGTAACCCAAAAGATTTTTTGATGAAAAAGAATGATTAAAAATATATTTTAGCCATAAAGGTAATAGACTACGTACATTATTTAGACCGTCATTAAAAATCCATGAGAACCGTTTTAAGACTGATAAATAGATGAGTATAACTATATTTGTATTTATAGATGTAAATGATAAAATAAATAAAAATAAATAGGAGGTTTAGTTGTGAAAGAAGTGATAGATGTTGAAACGTATTTACAAAAAATGAAGAATCAGAAAATAAATTATGACAAAGTATTAAGAAAAATGATAAAAGATTGGGAAGTAGGAAATGAAAGACCAAAAGTGTTACTTCATTCGTGTTGTGCTCCTTGTAGTACTTCTTCATTGGAATTTCTTGCAGAACATGCAGATGTTACAATCTTCTTCTCAAATTCAAATATCCATCCGAAAAGTGAATATATGCGACGCTCTAATGAACAAAAGATTTTTGTAGACAAGTTTAATAATCGTACAGGGCACACAGTAGGATTTATTGAAGATGACTATCGTTCAAATGTATTTTTTAAAATGGTAAAAGAGGAAGGTTTGGCAGAAGAGCCAGAAGGTGGGATTCGTTGTTCAGCTTGTTTTGATATGAGATTGGATCGTTCAGCTAAGGTAGCACAAGAAAGGGGATTTGATTACTTCGGTAGTGCGATTACTCTTTCTAAAAATAAAAATAGTCAATTAATAAATGAACTTGGAATCGGTGTGCAACAAAATTATGATTCACGTTATTTACCAAGTGATTTCAAAAAAAGTAACGGATATCAACGCTCAATTGAAATGTGTAATGAATATGACGTGTTCCGTCAGTGTTATTGTGGATGTTCATTTGCAGCAGAAAAACAAGGTATAGATTTACGATCGGTGAACAAAGATGCAATAAATTATCTGAAAGAAAATAATCTTAGTGTGAACTACTCGCCACTTAGCAAAGCTTGAAGTGGGAGCTTCTCAGTTCCGCGACGAAAGTAACCTTTCGTCTCCCTGAGCGTTACTTCGGGGTGTTCCACCCTAGATGTCCAATGCATGGATGCTCTTTTGGTACGGTTGATATTTTACGCAGGAACCGAATGGCTTGGTTTTCGCACTCTATTTTCTTCCTGCAACCTTCTATATCAAGTTATCAAAGAACTTCATATAGCAAGTTTATCAAAAGTTTTTGGCTATGCCAAACCGAAAGTCATCTCCCACCTATCGTAGGGCTACGCCCTTCACACGCTTGAGGAAGGAGAATTCTTTCGGGGAATACGTTAAATAAAAGGGAATGAGTAATTAAATATATAAAGTATTTAATTACTCATTCTTATGATTTTAAATTTAAATTATAAATCTTTCTTTGTATATACTTTTAGAGATATTATCATTGATATAAAACCAATAATAATTGAGATGAAACAAGGCATCCATGTTAGGACAGTTGGTGAGAATGGAAAAATACTTTTGAAATCAATATTGCTTGATTGTAGTCCCCTTATAAGAGTAGGAGCAACAAAAGGTATTAAAAAAGCAGTTAAAAGTGATATGATTTTTGTTTTGTCATAACCAAATTTAAACTGAACAGGAAGTAGTACACCAAATAAAATACTTAGAGTTAAAAACGTTATTCCAAGAGCACTAGCGCTAAGGCTTTCTATACTCAATGGGGCGACAACTGAAATGATTATACGAATAATAGCTGCACAAATAAAAATTACAAAAAGAAAAAGGTACTTCGCTTTTACAAATGCGCTTCGAGTGTACGGGGTAGCACAAAGTAAAGCCGCTCCCTTGTACTGATCCTCAAATTTGGATACTGTTCCGAACAAAATATATTCCATCAAAATAACGGTTAAAAGAAAGCTAACAAGACCGCCATCGTTTAATTGTAATTGTGAAGAAAGATAAATAGGAGCTATAGCAGCAAAAACGAGTAAGATTAGAAAATATTTTTTGACTAACAAAAAGTCTTTCATCACTAGGTTAATTAACATGGATGTTCCCCCCAATATATGAAAGCATAATATCCTCAATAGTTGGTCTTTCTATTAATACATCAGGCATGAGTCGACGTACATCATCTTTTTTATTAGTAATCCCTTCAAATCCATAGTGAGTTTGATGTAAATTTAAAAAAAGAGGCCTTGTTTGTTCATTAATTAAGCGGTTGTCGCCCTTTACCAATGCATGTGTGTCTATTAAAACATCTTTTTCATCATTAACTAAAACTTTTCCATTATCAATTAAAATAATCATATCAGCAATTTTATCTAAATCTGATGTAATATGAGTGGAAAAAAATACGCTTTTCCCCGGCTCTTTCATGAAATCAAGGAGAATATCCATTAATTCACTTCGTACTAATGGATCTAAGCCACTTGTTGGTTCATCCATTATTAATAGATCTGCATGATGGGATAGGGCTAATGCAACTGCAAATTTCATTCGCATTCCTTTGGATAGGGTGGAGATTTTTTGTTCTAGATTTAAGTTAAACTTTTTAATGTAATTTTGGAAAACTGGTTCATCCCATTCAGTGTAGGATGGAGCAATAACATTTTTCATTTCCTTTACTGTTAATTCATCATAAAAATAGCCCTCATCTAGCACGATACCAATTTTGTTTTTAGACTTTCTTTCATGCTTATCCATATCTTTTCCTAGAAAATTAATTTTCCCAGAATCTTTTAAAATGAGGCCCAAAATCGCTTTAATTGTAGTGGTCTTTCCAGAACCATTTGTACCGATAAATCCTGTTATACAGTCTGTGTTAAGTGAAAAGGTAACATCTTTTAACGAAAAATTCCCGTAAGATTTATTTAAATTATTTACTTCTAACACAACATTCATTTTTCATTCTCCTCCTCTAAAATTAAATCTAAAATTGAATGGAGATCATCTGCATGAATACCTATACTACGAGCCATTTGACAAACTTCAGTAAGTTTAACTTCTACCATCCGGCGTTTGGACTCCATTAACAACTCTAAATTTGTAGGAGCTACATAGGTCCCTTTTCCAACCTTTGTTATTATAAAGCCTTCTGTTTCTAATTCTGCATAAACTCTTTTTGTAGTAAGTACACTTACATGTAAGTCGTTAGCAAGTGAGCGGATTGATGGTAATTGTTCACCCTCTTTTAATTCATTGTTAAATATAGATTCTTTAATTTGCTCCTTTATCTGTTGATATAAAGGCATACTTGATACATTACTTAATACTATTTTCATTAAACAACCTCTCTATCGATAAGTGTTATGGTACGACATACACACCATACACACCATACACAGTTAATATTATAAATTATAAAAAATAGATTAACAATATATAATGCGATTAAATTGTTTGAAAGTTAACTTGAATAAATTATTCATAAATAAAATTTTTGTTATCAGTTAATAAAGATATTTGCTATTTTAAATAAATCAAAAAGAAAGTTTTGTAAATATATGTAACGAGATGTTAAATAAACAAACAAAAAATGTTTAAAATTTTTTGTATGTGTTTAGAAAACATGGGGAGTTATACTTTAGTCGCACCACACAATACAGAAAAGGAGGTAGGTCAAATGGAAACACCAGTAGTACAACCAAGGGATTGGACTTGTTGGAGTTGCTTAGTATGTACGGCATGTTCTGTGGAGTTATTAAATCTAGTTACTGCGGCAAATGGAGCTAGTACTGCAAGTTAAAACTTTAAAATGTGAGAGTGTTTATGGTGAAATTAAATTAGGACTTATTCTATAAACAAACAGTGATGTTAAGAATAAGTCCTATAAATTTATCAAAAATGAGTATGGGATTTTGTAATACATAAACTAAAAACAACTTAAAATTTTATAGGAGATGATTAAAGTGAATGGTTATCTATTTTGGAAAGAGAAGCTGGAAATAAGAAAATTCACATCAAATTATGAATCTATGTTGGTTGTTCATAAAAATCCTAACGAAAGCGCTCCCACACTCAAAAACGAAAACACATTTACGATAAATAAAACCGCCACTGAAATTATTGAATTAATTGATGGTACTAAAACATATGGACAAGTTGTATCTTTCTTACCTTTAAAATAAAGTGAAGATCCAAAGTTTACAATATGAACATTGGTATGCAAGAAGAACCTATAAATGTACCAGTTAATTTAATTGAAGAACAAACTATATATCCAAAAGTGGCTTCAATTGAAATCACAAATAGATGTAATGTAAGATGTCGTCATTGCTATGGAGATTTTGGGGCAGTAAAGCCAAAAGTAATGAGCTTAGATCAAATAAAATCATTATTAGATGACTTAAATCATATAGGAGTGAAATTAATTGAACTTACGGGCGGTGATATAACAGTACATCCAATCTAAAAGAGATATTGTTATATGCATTTACCTTGGATTTTTCTCAAATAACACTGGTGACCAATGGTATAGCTCTTTCTGATAAAGTCATGGACATAATAATAAAAAATAAGTCGAAAACATTTGTGCAGATTGATATGCATAGTTTAGATGATAATTATTTGACTTGGTTCTTTAAAGTTCCTAATACACTTCATAAAATTAAAAATAACATTCTGAAATAAAGTAACGATTTTTTGAGGGGAGAGAAGTAAATGTTTATAGAAGCAAAAAGATTACTAATACGAAAATTTGAATTCAAGGATTGGGAAGCTGTTCATGAGTATACATCAGATAGCAATGTTATGAAATACATACCTGAAGGGATTTTTACTGAAGAAGATACAAGAAACTTTGTAAATAAAAATATAGGTGAAAATGCTAAGAACTTTCCTGTGATACTAATAGATGAAAATATCCTCATTGGTCATATTGTTTTTCATAAATATTTTGGTGAACATACTTATGAGATTGGTTGGGTATTCAATCCTAAATATTTCAATAAAGGATATGCTTCTGAAGCAGCACAAGCTACATTGAAATATGGGTTTAAGGAAATGAGATTACATAGAATTATAGATACATGTCAGCCACGAAATACTCCTTAATATCGATTGATGGAGAAAATTGGAGTGAGAAGAGAGGGCTATTTCAGGAAGTGTATACCGCATGGAAAAGAATGGTGGGATGAATATTATTACGCTATTTTAGAAGAAGAGTAGTGTCTCAGAGCTCATTATTTAAATCTAAATCATAATTGAAATTGTACTTTGGTGCTTTCATACCTAAAGTAGTTCATTTCTCTTATGCTGGACCGTAAATGCCGGGTACTTTTAAATTAGCTTAGCGTATCAGAGGTAAAATCTGCACGAGAGGAAATAATCCCAATTGCAGTGACAGTTTGCTTTTTCATTATTTCTCAGTTACTTAATTTTCTCAAAAAAGACTATCTTCTTGCTTGTGCATAGAGATAGTCTCCTTAATGATTAATTAGTCGTTGAAGAATTATATGAACATCTATGTGAAATGGAATTTAGTAATTTTATAGAATTACTTCCTGCATTGCGTCCATGTTATTATTCGATTTCTTCTTCGTCGAGATTTAAGGATAAAAAAGTAAGTATTACAGTTAGTGTTGTTGCAGACAATGCATGGAGTGGGAAAGGAACGTACAAAGGTATTGCTTCTACCTATTTAGCCCAGCTTAAAGAAGGTGATTCGATTACATGTTTAATTTCAAATTCACAGGCTGGCTTCAAACTTCCGAAAAATCCAAAAACCCCGATTATTATGGTGGGGCCAGGAACAGAAATTGCCCTGTTTAGAGATTTTCTGCAAGCTCGAAAGTCAATGAAAATTAATGGTGAATCATTAGGTGAAGCGCATCCCTGTTTTGGGTGTCGTTCACCTAAAGAAGATTACCTATATTAAGAAGAACTTGAGCAAACATAGAAAGAAGGAATCGTGGTTCTGCACACAGCTTTTTCTCGAATGAACAATCAGCAGAAAATATACGTTCAACACTTAATAAAACAAGCTGCTGAAAAGGTGATTAATTTACTTAATCAAGGTGCTCACATCTATATATGCGGTGATGGACGAAAGATGGCGCCTGATGTAGAAAATACGCTTATAAAAAGTTACTCTGATATTTACAATGTGAGTGAGTCAGAAGCACGTGCATGGCTACAAAGATTAGAAGAAGAGCATTATTTTGTTAAAGATGTTTGGGTGGGATAATTAGGGGTTTTTTATTAATCGTTGCACGATTTAACACTTTGAATAGAATTGTGAAACAACAATAAGACTAGGAAACTGGGAAATTCCATTTGAAATTGTTTTCTATAGCATATGCACATCAAAAATAAAGAAAAGTTCTAAAAGTTGTTATAGAAATCCTATTTATCTTCAATATTTTAAAAATTACAAAATTATATTTGGAAACAAGTTGTATAAATGTTAAAATAAGATATAAGAATGAAAGGATTCCTCGAAATGTATAATTCTTTTATTTTTTTCTTGCTTAAATGTGTAACTTTTTAAATAAAGTTTTACATAAAAATATTAATATTTTCAGGTCATTATTAGAATTTATATGAATCTGAATGTAAGGAAGGTTTTGGGGATAATATGAGAAAAAATCAAAGCTTAAAACGTTTAGGAGTTACGGCATTAACTATGGGATTATTAGGTGCAGGGATTCTACCAAGTAATTCTTATGCAGATGAAGGGGATATTACTCAAGTACAATCAATTTCGTCTAACAAACCTACAGAAGGACGAGTATTGAATTATATTGATGCCAAAGAAAGTAATGAATTTCTGACTGATAAGGAAGTTAAATCAATTAATCTATCTACTTTAAATGCTATATATCAAGAAGTGAAAAACATTACTGTCAGCAAATCCGAAGACGAACTAAATCGAATTGTAGCTGAAAAGATTAAAAATAATCAATCAGTATCACTTCGCTCCGCATATTCATTTCAAATACCTGGATTTGGAACATTAACTGATGCTGAAGTTGATTTGGCCAAGAAAAATCCATTCGAATTTGTAACTTATGGGGCTTGCTCCGTTTTAGCGAAAACAACTTCAGAGAAATACTACAGCAACTCAACACTTTATCAAGGAAATGGTGATGCTTTTAGGCACTCTTTTTGGAATGCAGTCCTTTCTAAAGAATTAGGTGCTATTAAAGGTCGTGATGTGGGTGTTGCAAGAGCAAAAGTTTGGACAGATGCCCATGAGCAATATTCTAGTGGCGTTGATAAGGAAATGGACCTGTATAATAATGAAGTTGGTAGAATGATTGCTTATAACAATTATTCATGGAGCATTAATCAATATAGTAGTCACATAAGAAATGAAGTTGCAAATGGTTCAATGGTTAGAATCGCTGAAGACAAACTAGTTAGAACTAATGGCGATCTTTAATAAAATATCTTAATAAAAAAGAATTTATACTATATAAATGTTTTTTCTTTCGTATAAGGCAGAATCAATATGAGATAAGAGAATTCATATTAAAAATACCCTATAGAATAATCTATTCTATAGGGTATTTTTAATATAAAGAGAGAATAATTGGAATCAATAAAGATTCCAATTATCTACATTCTTTTTTTAAAAACAAAAAGTTGGTTGTTTCTGAAATAAACTTTTTGTGCAAATAATGAGCTTTTCAAAATTAACGTACGAATAATACTAGGAAAGGTTAAGTGATAAGCTTAAGTTATAAAAATGTACTGATATAGTAAACACTCCAAGCCATTAGTTAATAATAGAACATTATGGAGTGTTTAAATTTTTACAAAATGAATACAGTGAAGTTTGTAAATAGAAGGGTGTGATTATTTAATCTAAAAAAATAAATAACAAGTTCGCACGAAATACCAATTTTACGAACAATAAGATGTGTAAATAAAAATCAAATACAGTACTTAGGGATTTCTAGCTCAATTGCATATATCTCCGTATATTAGTATGTGTCTATATAATTCATATTTTATATAGAAATTATTAATTTTTGAATTACTCATTGAAAATTTTTATAGTAAATTACATTTAAATTTATAAAGGTTTTTCTTATGTTGATCTATTTAACTCCTTATAATCATGATTAAATTAACCAATCCGTATTTTATAACAACTTTTTAAAAATTTTCATGTATTCATTTTGTATGAATTTATACATGAAAACTGTTTTATTTTGCACAACTGTAAATGTGATTTTTGTACTAATTTTTATAGCTTAATACAGATTTATCACGTGCTTATCTATAATTTTATTAGAATGACTACACTATCCTTATTTAATTTCGAGTATATTTTAGCATTCCATAATTTAATTATGTAAATAAGTCTGTGTAAAAATTGAATTTAACGCGAACTTGTGTTCGCTTCTGTTTTCTGTTATATTATATATGAGGTGATTTTTATGGACTACAGCAAGCAACGTCAAAAATCCGTACATCGTAAAAAATTATACGAAAATCTAGATGAAATGCCTTTTTACATAGAAGAATTTGTGGAGCATAAAGAATTGCATGATGCCTCTCCCTCCACCCTACTGAATTATGTATATGATTTTAGAGTCTTTTTTAATTGGCTATTATCCGAACAAATTATTGAATTAAAGCCCATTAAAGACATATCCTTCTCCGATTTAGAGAATTTAAAGAAAAAAGATGTTGAGAACTTCATGAGGTTTCTAAAACTGCAACAAAACATGCAAAATTCCTCAGTTAACAGAAAAATTTCGGCCTTAAAATCTTTATTTAAGTACCTTACCTCCCTATCAGAAAATGAAGATGGAGAATGCTATTTTTATAGAAATGTAATGGCTAAGATCGAAATACATAAAGATAAAGAAACATTAAATGCCCGCGCAAAACGTATGAGATCTAAAATATTTCATAATGATGACGATCAAGAGTTTTTAAATTACGTTAAGTATGAGCATGAAAAATCTTTAACAAAACATCAGTTGTTCTATTTCTTGAGAGATAAAGATCGGGATGTAGCAATCCTCTCCCTTTTTCTTGGTAGTGGTATTCGTGTAAGTGAATTGGCTGATCTTCGTATGGAAGATATAAATTTAAAAGAAAGGCTAATTGATGTGATCCGAAAAGGAAACAAAGAAGATTCTGTATGGATTACCCCAATCGCATTGAATGATTTAGAAAAGTATATGGGAATTAGAGATAACAAATATGCTCCAGGGAAAGAATTAAAAAATGTATTTTTATCAAAGTATAAACATACTGCACAACCTCTTTCGGTTAGAGCTATCCAGGATATAGTAGAAAAATATACTAAAGCCTATGGTAAAAAAATGTCTCCTCATAAATTAAGACACACATTGGCAAATAAATTATACATGGAAGAAAAAGACTCGTTACAAGTGATGCAGCAACTTGGGCACACGAGTCAAGATACAGCTTTGTTATACACTCAGCTTGGAGAAACAACTATTAAAGATAGTTTAGGAAGAATTGGAAAAAACAAAGAATAAAAGTTCAGCGATATATAATTGCTGAACTTTTATTCTTTTCCTTCTCCTTAATAAATCGATTCGACTGCCATATATAATTCACATAAAAATTGATTTTATTATGTAAAAAATACATAGTTTAAATTCTAATTTAATCAGGATTTAAAAACTCTCTTGTTAGAAAAACGAGATGAAATATGAAGGTCTAAATTCTCATAATTATTGATTATGTTAAATATATTTTTAACAAATGTTTAAGTATTTGTTTATGTAACTTCAAATGTTGAAATACATAAACAAAATAAGGTTGTTTTTCCTATTTATTCTTTTTAACCTTGAGTTACTTCTATTAAATTAATAAATATTACTAAGTGCTGATTAACCCAAAAGTCGATTGTCTGCTGACAATCGACTTTTAATTCTAATCGTTATTGTATTCGTTAAATGTGAATTTAACGAACACTTGAGGAGATGGGAGTTACCTCCCCTTTTTGATTGTTGTACAAGAACAAGAATCTCTAAACTATTTAGACAAGAAAGTCTAAACTTTCACTTTGACGTATTTGTTAAAGCAAGAAATTATAAACTAATATATATTTCTTTACTTTGGAACTTTTTATAAAAATTTGTATAAAATAGAGTGAAATTAGAGATGTATTAAGTTGAAAATGGTATCTTTTTAAACAAAAACCTAGTTTTTACTAGGTTTTTGTTTAACTCATTTATGTTCTACATAAGAAATCACAAAATAAAAAATTTATTAAAAATATTTACATTCTAACACTTTTTTTAAATCCAACATAAAATACTATGAGCATTTACAACATAGTTGGGGTCATTAATAAAAAAACACAGTAATTGCTGTGTTTTTTTATTGAAACTGTGAAAGTATACTTCTATTCAAAGATTTACTTTCAAATATTGTAATATTACTGGCTAAGTAGTTTAGAGTTTCTTGTCCTATTTTCAAAAAGTTTAGACTTTCTTGTTCCGTTATTGAGACATGAAAGTACCTATGAAATTTATGATATTGGCTATTTATCAATGATTGTTAATGAGATTTTATATAATATCCATTTAACCTAATGTTAAACCAAATAAATGAATTCGAAAGAATATAATTTATTTAAAGAAAAATCCCCAAAAATATGAATTTTTAGGGATTAAATGCATTATATGTATCAATGGTTTACCACTTGTTTCATTTTTTTGTTGATATTAGTAATTAAACGAATTTCTTCTGCTATTAGTTCAGTTGATTTCACGTTAGGTGAATACCCTACTTCCACCAACAATTCTATTGCAACCGTATCTTTACAAGCCCGTTTACCGAAGTGTAGGATTACTTTTCTCAATTTATTTGATTTAGTACATTTACTAAAATATCTACCAAAAACATGTATAAATCACTTGTTATTATAAAAGAGTATTTTTATAGTTAACTTTTGAGTATTAAACAATGCAATTCTAGACTGATAACCTTTGAATTTTATATATTGTTCAAAGAAATAATCATGGTAACTCCTAATTTAATGCGCCATCATCTCGTGCGCAATATCATGTCCATTCATATCCAATGGGTAGTAGGTAGGCCAGTGTATGACTTCATCGAATAAAGCTTCACGATTGTCACCCCAATACAAGTGATAGTGCTCAGCTTTATTCGGATAAATACCATGATCACTAAATTGAATATACTGAGGAACTCCTTCTGTTTTTTCTGCTAGTTTAAATATGTATCTTACACCTCTATTCCCTACATCATATGTTAAAATTTTGTACCCATCATAGATATACTTACCAGAGTATTCTTCTTTGTTTTTGTAGAATGTTACAGTATCTCCTTGAATCACGATACGGTTCACATCTGTTTGATATCCTTCATTATAATACTCCTTATATTCTTTGACTGACATTTTACCTTTATGTTTCGCTTTGTAAGCAAATACCTCATCAAGCGTTCCATCTTGTAAATATGGATATACCGATTGCCAGTCTCCTTTCCAATCGGAGAGTGATCGATCCTTCACTTGGTTGTCTTCGAAATACCCTTCATAAATTTTTTCTGTTGCTTCATCATGAGCATGACTATGATCATGACTGTGATCGTAGTCATTTTCGTGTGTATGACTTTCAGATGTTTGTTCTTGCTTTTTAGATGAACCTGAAGTCTGACAGCCTACTAATACTAAGATTGAACTAATTGTTAATATACCTATCTTCTTTGTAAATGCAATTTTCATTATAAAACCTCCATTTAAATCGTAATGATTACGATTTAAATTATACATATGTCTTGTGCAAACATCAACAGAAAAATAATCCAATATTAATAAATGGATTATCCTATCTGTAAATCTTTGGAGTCTATTACAAGTATGGTGCAAAAGCTTCCGGACAATTGCAATAAGTCTATATAACCTCTTAGCTTTTCATTCTAATTTCTACTGAATATCATCTGAATTTGATTCATCAACTATTTCAAGTGCAGTTTTTTGAATATACTTATGTGCTATATGAGCTGAGTTTCTTGTTTGAAATCCTATAATCGTATTCCAATTTTCATTTGTAAATTCTTCCCTTGTTTATGAGAGCGCTTTGTAGAATTACCTAAAGCTTTTATTTTTCGGAGGGATTTTTATTAATGAACTGACCTTGCCAGGTATACGTTATTTTTACTCCATGGTGTTGAGAATCTGTTGTTTGAAACGCCTTATTTACTTCTTCAACTTTATTTGGTACGTATTTTTCTTTTAACTCTAATACACCATAAACGATGTTATTATAAGTTAACTTTACTTTTTCTGTAACAACTAGTGTTATAAAGATAATCCAAACAGATTCATTGTCTTATTTTGAAAGCCTTCCGTTAAAAGACTATACGCTCCGTTTGAAATTAATGCCAAATCAGGTAGTAGCATTGTATAAATTTCAATTCAATGAGTAATAGTAGAGACATCAAAATTAAGATCAATCCGACTAATTAAGTTACCTCCTGAGGAATTCCTAAAACAAACATTTTATATCTCTCTATAAAATGTTTGTTTCACTTCCTTGAAATGAAACATAAAATAATCAAAGTACTTTATGTTTGAACAGATTTTTCTGTACTAACAGATTGTTGTTTTTTCATGAATATAAGTAACATAAATACAGTTATTATTGAACGATAAATATGAAATGACGCTGTTAATTCACACCTAGATGCAAAACCTTTCCCTTGAAATACAGGCGTAATTTCAAGCTCTGGTATATCAATAATATGCATATATTCTCCAGCAACTCCGACAACCATTCCTTTTATTGACCACGCAAAACCTGTAATTATTCCAGTACTAGCTGCGTCCCCTGTTCCAATTTGTGAATGCCATCTCCATTGATTGATTTTAACTTTTTTTAGATTTTTTTTAAGTACAGAATGAATCTCTTGCAACTTTTTTACTATCTCTCCAATACTATCAATCTGTGCCATTACTTTATTTTCAATACCGCCCTCTTCTTCTGCTTTTTCAATTTTTTGTCCAGTCTTTTTTTGCTGCTTTTCTATTCTTTCTAATACATCAAACGTATATTTAAATTTCCATATTTTAACTTGTAGTAAACATTGTTTCTCTATTTCTGTATATAAGAAAGTAACTTTCAAAGATATTTTCAAAAACAACATAAACATAATAATCAATAACAAAATCCCAATCCCAATTACAAGCCACTTCATGCTTATCATCCTTTCATTCCATATCCATTATTGACACCACAATGAATATTATACAAATTCTTAAAATTGCGTATAAGTAAGCACCTTTAAATAATAAAAGCGTTGTGGCGTTCTATATTAAAAATTTTGTTGTATAATCTAGATACTTATAATGAAATAGCATGGTAGAATGATGATTGTTAGAAAGAACAAAAAGTGCACGAGTTTTGAAATGCTACTATTATAACTAAAAACACCTCTTACTATCGTATTTAATTAAATACGATAGTAAGAGGTGTTTTTTTGCTTGTTCTATTCCATTTAATCACGCTTCATATTGCTCTACTCCAATTAGGCTGTTTGATAACAGTATGTTAGATAACTCCTATATTAGGCTATTATTGATTATTGTTTTCGCGAATTTCTTCGGAAGGTTCTTCCGTCGGATCTGGCTCATCTTCATCAACGCCATTGCAACCACATAACAAACCTGCAGATAAAACAGTAGACATAAAAGCAAGTAAATATTTTCTTTTCTTCACGAGATTATTGCTCCTTTCAGTTAAATATTTATGCTATTATCATCTACACTAAAAAAAAGAATATGCTAAAGTTTTTTCAGTATTTTTTTCCTATACATCCAATTAGAATTAAATCTAATTATCAAAAAACTAGGATTCTTAAATATCTGTAAGTCTATCTTAAGATGGAAAATACAGTTAACAATCATAATTACTCTGTATACGAAATTGTGTTTTTTCAAATACTTTAAGCTAAAATACTTTCAATAGGAGTGAAAAAAGTGATAAGAAACAAACGTACAGTGATACATCTATTTTTATTATTGGTTGTTATCGCTGTTTTTATATGGTCTGTTATTAACCCTGCAAAATACTCGACATGGGCAGCAGAAGCTATTCCTGCTATTTTCGGTTTATTCATTGTTATTGCAACGTACAATAAGTTTCGTCTCACCACTCTCTCTTATATGATTATCACAATACTATCCATCACAATGTTTATCGGTGGTCATTACACATACTCAGAGGTGCCTCTTTTTAATTGGATACAAGATGTTTTTGATTTAAAACGAAATCACTACGATCGATTTGGACATTTGATAAAAGGTTTGTTTATCATTGTGATAAGAGAAATCTTATTACGGAAAACTCAACTTACCAAAGGCCCTTGGTTACTTACGATTAGTATAAGTATTTCACTTGCTATTGCTGCATTATACGAAATCATCGAATGGTTAGCTTTTAAAATAGCAAAGGGAGGAAAAGTAGCAAAAGACTTTTTAGGTATGCAAGGCGATATATGGGATGCACAATGGGATATGTCACTTGCCTTAGTAGGCTCGATTCTTGCGTTACTCACCCTTTCGACATTACATAACCGACTATTGAAAAAGAATTGATAAAATTCCAATCTAATAATACATAACTTATTAGTTCCATTTTGAATTTTTATAAAATTATTTCTCGTATTTCAGAAAAAATCTTGGGTAATATTAGGAAGTTCTGGTTTAAAAAATCAAGAATTATTAGTATAAGTTGGAATTATAAATCCCTATAAAATATCGCATCATAAATTATGTGAAATTGAAACGAGTGTTTCTTTTTACGATATTTTACAAGGGGGACAAAAAATGAATTTTCTTAAATTTTTGATGTCATTATTCAATTCTAAAAAAATAACTCAACAAATGTTTGAGTTATTCGGAAATAAAAAGAAGACCAATAAAGGATGGATTTGGGCTTCTTTACTAGGATTAGGAACAGTTTTTGGTGTATTAGCAACACGTAATTCAAGTATGATGAGACCTATAAAACATACGTTCCAAGGTTTTCAAAATAAAACAAGAACATTTATTCCATCCAAAGTAAACTTGGCAAATATGGAGTTTGCTGATGAAATTACGCCTAACACACAAAAGAAACAAAATAATCCAAACTAATAACTGTTACTATTAAAAGACAACAACTCCATAAAAAAGCAGATAGCCGGTTCCTTGTTTTACAGGAAATCGGCTAATCTGGTTTAATACGTACAATTTTCTTTTTTGGATATGATGATCCGAATTAACTTTTTAACATTTACACTTGTTAATTTTTTATTTATCTTTCTTTAACTCATACCTTCATTATCCATTAGGTAGATGGGTTACTTTTTTCATCTTCAATTTTTGAAAATCCCCTGTTTCCACGATTTCATTTCTAATTGATCTACTGTTCATCATAATTTTTCAAATTAGAAACAAAATTTATCCCGTTACCCTTTTTGAAAATAGTAATTTTAAACCCCTTTTAGATTTGAGATAATACTTTATGATTTAAGAATTTCTTTAGACACCTTAGAATGCGTACAAACAAACTGCTCAATCATTTGATTTAACTCTGTAGCCGCTTTTGTTGGTATTTGATGCTTTGCACCAGTAATAAATCTTAATTCATTACATGGCAATTCTTCATGTAGTAAATTTGCATGACTATAAAAAGTTTTGTCATTTTGTCCATAAACCAATAACATAGGTAAATGAATGTCTTTAAGGCGATTGGTACAATTATAGTGCAAACTATAGCGATAATATTGTTCGATATTTTTTGCATTACCTTTCCGAGCTTCTCGAAACATTCTTTTAAATAATTTTTTTGTATTAGAATTTCCCCACGAAATGGCAAATGCTAAAAATGAAATTGCTCTTGCTTTCGCGAATTGGACACCTAGAGAAATCTTGTTTTTTAAGTACCCTTTACGCACTTCTGACATTCCACCTACTAAAATTCCTCCTAAACTATTTTCGGGATATGTTAATAAAAATTCCAAGGCAACGGAGCTTCCTGTTGAATACCCACATACAAAAGACTTTTTTATTTCCAAATGGTCCAGTAAACTCTTCATATCTTTAGCAATTAGTGAATACGTAATTGGCTGACTTGAACTCTGACTGTTCCCATGTCCTCTGACATCAAAAGCGATTACTTTAAAATTTCTAGATAATTCTTCTATCTGATATTCAAAATTTTCACAGGTAAGTGTAGGTGGGTGTATAAAAATGATAGGAGTCCCTTCTCCTTTTACTATGTAGTAAAGACTACATCCCTCTACATCTAACTTTGGCATGTATTGAATCACCCCAACAATTTATAATCTCTTAATAAAATTCTACTGATTTTATAAGTATTTTACTCTTAATAATTTGTATAAAAAGAAAGAAATATACTTACTTCCTATTTTGTGAAAGGATTCAATATTCATTTCTCTCTTTACAAAACATAAAATGTTCAAAAAGTTCATTTTGATTAACGAAACATTTTAGACAGATATATACCTGGTTCATTAGTCATTTTGGGAATAAAGCTTTTAATACTTTTTATTCCTGCATAGCTCTCCTCAACTCGCTTATACTATAACTGTAACTTGAAGTCACAAATTATTAATTGGTGCGCGTGGGCTTCCTTTTTACTACATGTAGGTATTTGGAATTTTCCACATAAAATGAAGCTTATTAAACGTTCTTTACCTCTAAAAATATCAGATAATAGAATATTATGGTATTAAGGTAAGTACTATTAAAAAGGTGAATGATATGAAAAGATTTCTAACTTTGTATGTCTTAGTTTTAATTTTAACGGGATGTTCAGAAAAAACACCCTCTCTTAAAAAGAATGAATTACAAGTTAAACAAAAAGATAACAAATTGATTCAAAATACAACACATTCATTTCCAAAAAGTAAATCTTTACAACCATCTCCCACTTCAGCCACTAAAAAAATTATTTTAGATGTGCCGCTTATATCACAAAAGCCAGAATTAAAATATGGATGCGAAGTTACAAGCTTAGCAATGGTATTACAGCATGCAGGTATTAAGGTTAATAAAATGGATTTAGCTAGTGAGATAAAAAAAGATCCTACCCCACTGTCTACAAATAAAAATGGAGACATCATTCAATGGGGAGATCCTAAAGAAGGGTTTGTCGGAGATATAACCGGGAAAAATAAGGGATACGCTGTCCACGTTCAACCATTAGAAAAATTAATGGAACGCTATCTACCAAATCGTACGATAAACTTAACAGGAAAAACTTTTGATATTGTGTTAGCCCAAATTAAGTTCGGTAAACCTGTGGTAGTATGGACTACAGGAGATTATCGCCTTCCAGATAGATGGGAGTCTTGGAAACATGATGACAAAAAAATTACAGCTCCTTTGGATCTACACGCTGTTGTTATTGTAGGTTTGGAGGACAGATACATTTATATCAATGATCCATTAACTGTGAAAAAAGCACACAAAGTAAGCAAAGATATTTTCATTCAATCGTGGGAAGCATTAGGGAAACAAGCATTATCCTATCACTAATACAATTTTATTAAATATTTAATACTTCCATTAGATGCACCCTATTTATACAAAAAATAAAAAATGGTTTGATGATAAATATATTTTGTCTATAGAAATACAAGATATAAAATACTCATCAAATCTGCTTTCAGTTCGCATGCTATTTCTAATGTGATTTATACTATGTATGTAACGGAAGGTTACAAATCATTGGGAAGCGTGGGCTTGTGAGTTGTAGTAAAGCAGTTAGTTCCATTTACTAATTGCTTTATTGCACAAAATTAAGGTTATTAAAATTTAGCTACAGATCACTATTTTCAAGTATATATGCTCTGTTATAACAGTAACACAAACACAATTACAAGTTTTCTAACGAGGTGTAATTATGATTGATTTTTTAAAAGAAATATCACTAGTACTAGTAAGAATAATCACCATCTTACCTTTATTACTATTTGTCACTCTATTTATGGGGAAACGAGCAATTGGTGAATTACCTATATTCGACTTTCTCATTATTATTACATTAGGTGCTGTTGTTGGCGCTGATATAGCGGATCCTAGTATTAAGCATTTACCAACGGTAATAACTATCATTGCAATAGGTATTCTCCAAAAAATTGTTACTAGTTGGAAAATATCAAATCGAAAACTGGATAAATTACTTACTTTCGAACCAACAATTGTTATTCAAGACGGAAAATTGCTCGATAAGAATCTAAAAAAGATACGTTATTCTATTGATAACATTCTACAAATGTTAAGAGAAAAAAACGTATTTGATATTAATGATGTTGAAACAGCAATCATTGAAGCAAATGGTGCATTAAGTGTATTAAAAAAGCCTTCAAAAAATACAATTACACTTGAAGATATTAAAATACAAAACAAAATGTCTGCTATTTCCTTCCCTGTTATCTTAGAAGGAAAAGTTTGCTTGAATATTTTAGAAAAATTACATTTAAACGAGGATTGGCTAAACCAACAATTATCAGATCAAGGAGTTAACAATATAAATGATATCTTTTTTGCTACGGTAAATTACAACCTTGAATTGTATGTTTCTTTACGAAATGAAAAGAATATAACAATTCCACCAATAGTACACTAATCCATTTATATACCAGCTAGAATGTACGCTAATTTTTCAAGAATACATAAAAACTAATCACTAAATTCGGTAATTTAATGGTCCGTTAATATAATTTGCTGAACATTGTTTATAGCTGAAAACAAATCAAAGTTCCTAGCCCTTGACAAATCATTCTGTATATTACATCTTTAACTGAAAACATTGATTTTTAGCGTTACATACCTAATTACCTCGTAATAAATCACATAATCTTTTTTTATCAGAATTTCCTGTCTCCCTCTCCACATAGAGTAAAATGTTCAAAAAGTTCATATTGATCAGCAAAACATTCTAGACACTTTGGGCAAATATACATTTTTATCACCGCACCCCTTTTTGAATAAAGTTGTTATTAAGTCTTACTCCTACATAACTCTTCCAATTTCTTTTATACTATAATTGAAACTTTAAGTTAGAATTCACTGCTTTCAATCGCTAATTATTGTATAAAATGAAGTCTTTGTTTATTTTTCTTTTATTTCTGAATATTTTTTCAACCCTGTTCATACTATTCCTGTAACTTTCAGTTACAAAATATTTCTGTAAGCGCAGTGTTTCTTTTGTACAACGAGCAGTTAGTTTTATTCACTAACTGCTTTGTTGTGCTTCATGAAGTATTTAACTTTCTTGTATAACATTGTCGTTTCTGCTCACACTATAGTTGCAACCTTAAGTTACAACTTGCTGTGGGCATCTTTTTGTTGGACAATAAAACAATTAGTTCATTGATCTAGCTGCTTTATTTTTTAAATAAACATCACTACTTAATAAGTACAAAATATCATTTTCAAACTACACATACCTTCAAGATATACATACATTATTATGTGGTATTCTTTTGCAATTTTAATTTTACTTAAAGAGCGCCTTGGAAAGCGCTCTTTATTTTTTTAGGTAAGTTCTTGATTTTTCCTTTTATTGTTTTTTTATAGACTTGAATATTCTATATTGATATGGATGTATATCATTTGACTAGAAATAATCCCAATAAATAACTAAGTAAAAAGCCAATTCCCTGTAAGTTACGGAAATTGGCTTTTTACTTATCGTGAGGCAGCTATTTTTACCTCAAAAAATAATTATGGAAATATAATACAGTTTGTGACCCGTTTTTACATATATCTGGACTAACATAATTAACAACATACGCTATTATTGGTTTTAATTGGATTGAAATTGTATTAAAAATGATGATTCCTTCAGCCACTGCCCCAATATAAACAGGCTCAGGCAGTTGTCCGACAACCGCTATATCTACAGCCGTATCATAGTTAAAATGATAAAGAAAATGGCTAATAATAACGTAAGAGAGAATCTATGATTCAAAGTTTTCCCCATCCCCTCTCATGCCAGAGGATGGAAATAATTCCTCCCTCCAGAAATAGAACGATAACGAGGATGCTCGGAAAGAATGGACGAGAGCAAACTTTGCACAGAAGGATGTCGCGAGATGAAAAACTGGTCTTTATTTTCGCATACCTCAACTACTTCCCCTTTTTCCATTATGGCCAAAGCATCAGAGATAGAATAAGCAGCTTTTATATCATGTGTAATAAAAAGGTATGAGAGACCAAAATCTGCCTTCAACTCACTCAACAAATTTAGAATATTTGTTTGATTGACCATATCTAAACTACTTACCGCCTCATCTAATACGATTAGCTTCGGTTTCAAGGAAATCGCTCTCGCAATATTAATTCTTTGCAGTTGCCCTCCGCTAAACTGATGAGGGTACTTCCTCATATCCTCATGAATCAGACCAACTCTTTCTAATAACTCTCCAACAGTCCGTTTCTGTTCATCATGGGACATTCTTTCATAGTTTTGTAATGGTTCGCCAATAATTTGTTCCGCAGTCATTCGCGGATTTACCGAAGAGTAGCAATCTTGAAACACAACTTGAAGATCTCGACGAAGCCATTTACGAGTGGTACGGTCTGTGTTATAAAAATCATGCCCTTGAAACAGAACCTGTCCCTTTTGTGGTTTCTCTAATCCAAGGATTACTTTTCCAAGCGTACTTTTCCCAGCTCCGCTCGTTCCGAGAAGACCGAGACACATTCCTGACTCTATAGAAATAGAAACGTTGGAAAGTACCATTTTTCTTTGGTCCGTTCTGCCGAACAAATTATAGGTACCATACATATGTGTTACGTCCTTAACCTGCAGTAAACTCATAGGTTCCTCCCTGTTTTTTTTAGATAATAGTATGCTACTCGAATAATGTTAGAAAATCCTGCGCTCTTTCGCTAGATTGTAGCGTCGGTCGAGCATGAAGTAATTTTTTCGTATACTCATTCTGCGGATGATCAAATAGTTGATAAACGTCTGCTTTTTCTACAATTCTTCCGCACTGCATCACAATAACATCGTCAGCCAGCTCTGAAATAACTCCTAAATCATGAGAAATTAATAGGATAGACGTACCATATTCCGAACGAATAAAATCTAACTGTTGTAACACCTGCAATTGGTTTGTCACGTCTAGCGCTGTTGTTGGCTCATCAGCAATAATTACAGCTGGCCGCAGGCACAAAGAAATGGCAATCATGACACGCTGCAACATTCCTCCGCTTAGCTGAAATGGATATCTTCGCATAATGTCTGAAGGATTTGGTAAATTCACGTCTTGCAAAGAGGCAACAGCCAGTTCATATGCTTCCTTTTTTGTTAAAGTGGTATGAGTGCGAATCGTTTCAATGAATTGGTTACCAATTGTAAATACAGGAGTAAAAGCGTTCATCGGGTTTTGCATAATAAGAGCAATCTCTTTTCCACGAATACGCTGCATTTCCCTCATACTTAGTCCATTTAACTCTCTACCGTGCAATTGTATACTACCTTCTATACTCATTGTTTTATAGTCTAGTAGTTGTAAAAGTGACAAAGAAGTTACGGTCTTGCCACTTCCGCTTTCTCCAACAAGCCCAAGCACACGCCCAGGCTTTAGTTCAAAATCGATCCCCTGTACTAAGGAAATTGTTTCAGTTGAAGTTTTCATCTTTATATGCAGGTCGCTAACCTCTAAAACATTACACTTTTTTTCTATCAATTGTCTCATTCCTTTTTAAAAACGTCGTTTTACCCCAAAACGATCTGATAAAGCTTCACCTAATACATTGAAACTGATAACAACAATCATAATCATTACACCTGGATATATCATTAATTCCGGATTGCTTCGTATATATGATTTTCCCTCGTGAATCATAGCACCCCATTCTGGTGTGGGAGGTTGAATACCAAGTCCTAGAAACGACAGGGCGGAAATATCCATAATAGCCCATCCCATTTCAAGTGTCCCCATCACGACAATCGGAGGTAGGACATTTGGGATAATATGTCGCCTAATAATTTTCCATTGCGAAGACCCGTTTATTCTCGCGGCCGTAATAAAATTCTGTTCCTTTAAACTAAGGACTAAGCCGCGGAACATTCTAGCATAATACACCCACTGCACAAGTACCATTGCCAAAATTACCTGTTTTATTCCAGGACCGAATATTCCTACGAGTCCAAGAATCAGCACCAGATTCGGGAATGCCATCACTCCCTCGCAGAATCTCATCAATACAAGATCAATCCAGCCTCCCTTGTAACCAGCAAACGTGCCGATAAGCAAACCAATCCCTACTGAAGAAATAAAAATTAAAGACGCAATCCCTAAGGAAATACGAGCACCATGTAAAAGGCGGGACAAATTACATCGACCCAAATAATCAGTACCTAATGGATATTCCACAGAAGGCGGCTTTAGTTTTAATGCTAAATTCACTTGAATTGGATCATGTGGAGAAATCCACGGAGCCAAAATCATAAGCGTAAAAAGAACGATTAAAGTGAATGAGCAGACTACGACGGTGGTTTGATGTTTAAAAACACCTCTTATACTTGTAATCATTGGTCCGCTCCTCCTTTCCAAGAGATACGCGGATCCATGTACATTTGTACAATATCTACAATCAAATTGCATAAAATAAACAGACAGGCCGCAAGAAACACATAGCATTGGATGACTGGTATATCCCGGTTAAAGATCGCCTCAATAAAGTAACGGCCAAACCCAGGCCATGAAAAAACGGACTCAACAATAATCGTTCCAGTCAATAGCTTCCCAAAATTCATTCCAATTCCCGTAATCATCGGTAAAATTGCAATTTTCAATACATGCTTTACCATAATGACACGCTCATGAATACCTCTTGTTCTAGCATACAAAACATAAGAATCCTGCAAATTCTCCAGCATACCAATGCGTAGCAAACGAGTATAAATCGCAATGAGAGGCAAAGCCAGTGTTACAGATGGAAGAATCAAGTGCATCCATGTTCCTGCTCCCTCTACAGGAAACAGATTAAACTTCACTGAAAACAAATAAATTAATAAATAACCGAGCCAAAACTGCGGAATTGAAGCACCGAAAAAAGCTAGAACTCGACTGAACTGGTCCATGACACCATTTTTCTTCACCGCAGCTAAAAATCCGATAGGAACACTAACGATTACAGCTACGAAAATACTGCTAAAGGCGAGCTGAGTCGTTGCAGGCATCCGGTACACAACCTCCTGCCAAACTGGTTTGTTAGAAAGATAAGATATTCCAAAATCAAGTTGACATATCTTAATAAGAGATTGAATATATTGCATAAACAGTGGCTGATCTAGGCCAAACTCCTGCCTTTTCTGTTCTAACATCTCCGCTGTCGGCTGAATATGGGCAGCTGCCAAATATGCTTCAGCAGGGTCGACCGGTGACAGATGAATTAATAAAAAAGTAAGAAGTGTGGCAAAAAGAAAAATAGGAATGACGGCAAGAAGTCGTTTGATAATATAGCTCCCCATTATTTTTTCCTCCTGCTGCTTTCTAGTTATCAATTCCGATTCCAGTAAATGGATGTTCATCGCGATTTGCTGGGAATTCAAAGCTAGTTACACTCTTTTGATACACGGTTGTTTTCTTAATATAAGAAATTGGCACGATTGCTGCTTGATCCTGCAATGTATGTAGAATAGAGCTGTATAGTTCTTTTCGTTTTTTCTCATCCATCGAGGCAAATACTTCTTTTATTTGTTGATCAAGCTGTTGCTTCACTGGCAAGTTTGACAAAGCATCTGAGAATCCAAATCCGTCCACTGAAACAATGTTAAGGAAGGTATGTGGATCATATGGGGCTCCATAGTTACTGTAGAAATTCAAATCAAAATCATTTTCGCCAAAGCGTTTTACTTGAACAGGTAGCTCAACGCCAGCGATATTCAACTTAACACCTATCATCGCCCACTCAGCTTGAAGAGCTTCTGCCATTGCCTTTTGGATTTGGTTTGATTTATCATACATCAACTCAAGTTCCAATGCTTTATCATCTTTCTCTCGAACACTTTTTCCGGATGGGAGCTTCCATCCTGCTTCTTCTAAATACTTCTTCGCTTTTTCTACGTCATACTTAATAGGTTTTATTTTAATATTGGTATATAAGAGATTGGGAGCCAAAATATTATCTGCCTTCTCTTCTAGTCCAGAAGTCACTCCTTCTACCATTGCTTGCTTGTTAAAACCATATTGAAGCGCTAAACGTACCTTGATGTCGGAAAGTTGCTCTTTTGTCGTGTTCATAACCAATTGTCTTGTTGCAACAGATTCAGAAATACTTGTTTTATATTTTCCTGCTTCCTCTAATTGTTTAAAAGCATCTAAACTGATAGAACCCTCTCCATAAATTAAATCAAGTTCCCCTTTTTCGAAAGCAAGCACTCTCGTCTCTGCATCAGGAATTATTTTAATTACGATTTTCTCAACTTTGGGAATTTCCCCCCAATAATTCGGATTGCGAGTAAACACCGCATAGTTATCCTTCTTATATTCCTCTAGCATCCATGGACCCGTTCCAATGGGTTTCTTTACTCCTTTTGAAGTATCTCCATCATCTGGGAATCCTGAATCACCTAAAAAGCGTACTGGACGGACTACCGCTAACTCCTGCAATGTTGGATAATAAGCCTGCTTTAATATGATTTTAAAGGTAGAGTCATTTACTACCTCAGTCTTATCGATCATATTAATTAATCCTAGCCAGTTATGCATTTTTACATTTTTCATAATCGTATCAATATTCTTTTTCACGATATTCGCATTGAAATCGGTTCCGTCAGAAAATTTCACATTTTGACGAAGTTTAAAAGTATACTCTTTTCCGTCTTCAGATATTGTCCATGATTCAGCCAGAGCTGGCTCCAGCTTACCGCCTTCTTTATAGCTAACTAGCGGTTCGTAAATCATTGCTTGTGCAATTAATTGGGAAGGATTATAGACATGTGGATTCATCTCTCCTATATCCCTTGGCCAAGGCAACGTTAGGGTTTTTTCTTTATTACTCGTTTCTTTTTTAGCTTTCTGCTCATTATTTTGTAGTGTACAACCCACAAAAACAATAGACAGTAGCAGAATCATTGCTGATAGTAATATACCGATTTTCCTTTTCTCTCTAAGCACTAGTAAATACTTCCCCCTTAATGTTAATAAAACAAATAATATAATTGAAAACAATTATCATTAACTAATAATAGTTATTAAGATACTTCCTGTCAATCAAAATTAAGAATAATCTAACAACAGGAAATAATTACAATTAAACATGAAGATCTAGACCTAATAAAGAACTCCAAATATCTTTCGTATCGCTTTATGCCATATATAGCTGCGTAATAAAATTTGATAAAAATTACCTCGTGAAATATCACTCTCTTAATAGGTAATTTTTTGTTGAAAAACAAAAAGTTACTTTCTATAGGAATTCGAAATAAAAAAATGTTCTGTTATATCATTTACGATATATGCTATTAGTTAGATTCAAATTACTCTACAATTGCTAAAGCGATTGAATATAAAAAAAGAATTTGCAGCATTTCAAGCGTAAATGATACGTCTGGAATAAACTTAATAACAGAGTAAATAAAAAAGCGTGTTTTAAAAATTTTTATTAAAACACGCTCTTACTATCGTTAAATATTTAGTTATTTTGTACTCCTAATCTCATTAAATCATTTGTTACTATAAAAAATATTATTTATAATAAACTTTTTAAGTATTAAACAATATAATTCTAGATTGATAACCTTTGAATTTTATATATTGTTTAAAGAAATAATTATCGTGACTTCTAATTTAATGCGCCATCATCTCGTGCGCAATATCATGTCCATTCATATCCGATGGGTAGTAGGTAGGCCAGTGTTTGACTTCATCCAATAAAGCTTCACGATTGTCACCCCAATACAAGTGGTAGTGATCAGCTTTATTCGGATAAATACCATGATCACTAAATTGAATATACTGAGGAACTCCTTCTGTTTTTTCTGCTAGTTTAAATATATATCTTACACCTCTATTCCCTGCATCATATGTCAAAATTTTGTATCCATCATAGATATACTTACCAGAATATTCTTCTTTGTTTTTGTAGAATGTTACAGTATCACCTTGAATCACGATACGGTTCACATCTGTTTGATATCCTTCATTATAATACTCCTTATATTCTTTGGCTGACATTTTACCTTTATGTTTCGCTTTGTATGCAAATACCTCATCAAGCGTTCCACCTTGTAAATATGGATATACCGATTGCCAGTCTCCTTTCCAATCGGAGAGTGGTCGATCCTTCACTTGGTTGTCTTCAAAATATCCTTCATAAATTCTTTCTGTTGCTTTGTCATGAGCATGACTATGATTATGACTGTGATCGTGTTCATTTTCATGTGTATGAATTTCAGTTGTTTGCTCTTGCTTTTCAGAAGGCTTTTCTGCAACTGATGCGAATTGTGTTGCTTCTTTTAAAGTATTCACGTTTTCTTCCATTAAAGTGAAGTAATCTTTATTATTCTTCGCATCATCTTCAGAAATAGTAGCAAGGTGATTTAAGCGTAAAATTTTTGTACCAGTTTCTTTCTGAATAACTGATGCTACTTTTGGAGTAGAAAACGTTTCGAATAAAATGTATTTTAGACCGTATTCTTTAACTGTTTTTGTAATTTCAGCAAGCTTTTTTTGAGATGGTTCATCAGAAGTTGAAATCCCATAAATAGGAATTTGTTTTAAACCATAGCGTTGTTCCCAATAGCCATAGGCAGCATGAGAAACTAAAATTTCTTTCGTTTTTGCATTTGCTACAGCAGCTTTAAATCGATCGTCTAAATCTGTAAATTTATTTTGAAGTGCTGCAAAATTCTTTTCGAATTCTTGTTTATGATCAGGCTGTAATTCTACAAGAGCATTTTTGATTTTTTCAGCTTGTTTCATCGCTAGTATAGGATCTAACCACACGTGTGGGTCTTTATCGTGATGATGTTCATCTTCTTTATGTCCATCTCCATGATCATGATGTTCATCTTCGGTTGCGGCACGCAGTTCGATTCCTTTTGATGCATTTACAATTTTAACATTTTCTTTTTGTAAGGTTTTTTCCATTTTTTCAGCAAACGGTTCTAATTCTGCACCGTTATAAATGAATAAATCAGCTTTTGCAACTTTCACTGTTTGTTTTTGGCTTGGTTCAAATGTATGAGAATCTGCACCAGGAGGGTAAATTACTTCAACATTTACATAGTCTCCACCAATTTTTTTTGCGAAATCAGCAAGTGGGAAAATAGTTGTATAAATAGAAAGTTTCTCATCTTTTTTTACTGCACTTTCTTTTTTATTAGAACATCCAGCAAAAATTAAAGTGAAAATAAGTAGGAATGAAAACATAGTTAATTTTTTTTGCATGAAATTCTCCTCTTTTCTTTTTTACAAGTTTATTTCCTCCAATTCTATGAAGAAAATATCGTTCTGATGTAAAACGGAATGATTACGTTTTAGTTTGCGAACCTAGTATAATACATCTTTTTGAAATTCGCAATAAATAATAATCATTACGATTTATCTTTTTTATACACTTATTAAAAAAATGGTATTAGTTTTTAGTATTTTTTTGCCTGTCACATCGTTATCAAGCTAAGCCCGTGTAACGTCAATGATAAGCAAGATTGTTTCTTTTTTCGAAAGTCTATACGTAGATGCTTTAAAGATTTACATACGAAATAAACCCTAACGGGTTTCACTTTTTTGAATTAAGCTGCTTGCTTATCAGACATGGTACAATTGTAAACGACACCTAATATATCAAAGACCGTTTTTTTCTCATATCGATGAGATTTCCACCCGTTTTGCTGTAGGTGATTGAACAGGCGAAGTAAAACCTTTGATAGCTCTTGGGTGTTTTTTTGTATAGTTTGGAATAGAAGAAGAAAATAGTCTTTAATCATATATATGGCTTTATACTCACTAAGCTCTCTTTTTTTCTTCATGAGGAGCAATTGGCGCATTTGAAACATGATAGAAGAACAGAGTAGAATAGTAATCAATTGACCATATAAATGGCACTCCAATCGTTCTGGTTTTATCTTTTTACAATGATGAATTTGAAAGAGTGACTTCCACGTTCTAAATAAAATTTCGATTTGCCAACGCAAAGAATACCAGTCATGTACCTGTCCCATCGGGACAATATCTGTAGGGGTGTTTGTCATATATACATTGATACCACTGAGTCGTTTACTACGAGGGGAATACTTCATTCCTTTCTTTTTTTCTCTTACGGCTTGATCTTGTAATCGTTCTTGTTGCTGTTGTTTTGTTAATCGGTGAACAATTACACGAGCTGGTACTTTATCAATCATTCCTACATAAGCATCAGCTATTTCACATGTTTGTCTTGGTTGAAGGGAGTTCATTAACGTCTCCATATCTATCTGTATATACTCTGTACCTTTCTTAATTCTTCCGTCTTGAAAATAATCAGGGTTAGGATTTTTTTGATAAATACGTGTATTCGATTTGATACGAGAGATATAGTAGTCCTCTTTATCTTGTATATATTGAAGGTCTTTTAAATGAAAATAACCTAAATCTCGAATACATAAATCCTTCGCTGTCACAGTTGGGGCACACAGAGAGCCGTAAGTGCGATCATGTTGTTTACCTGGACCTGTATGAATATGTAGGAACTGTCCACTTAACAAATCATACTCAAGTTGAATTTTTATCCCAGCTGTATGGCTGCATCCTCCTGCACCTGGATAAACCGATGAAAATACATCCGGGAGTTGAAATACAGTTGAATCTAAAATACGAATACGCTTGAAAACAGAAGTGTATGGAGAAGAAATCGGCATAGATGTGACCAATTTTTTGCTTAGTAGTTCGGCTAGTAGGTGTTGTAAAAGTTGGACGGCCGCCTTATTAAACCGTTGATTCAGTCCCTCAGGACTGATGAGTACTTCTGTTGATGCTTCTAAACAGCTAGATAACTGAGTTAAAGAAGTCATAGCTACATTTTGGCTCATCCATACACATGTAACATTACTAGTAAAACACCTTTTTGTTATACAGAAATCTGATAATGGAAGTAAAATACAGCTTATGACCCATTTTTACACGTAACTCGGCTGAACCCCATTATTAGGAAATGTTGCTGCGGGCCAGAACAGCTACCCCATCACTAGGCCTATATAAAAAAAACCGAAGTCATGGTTCAGACTTCGGTTTTTCAGCTGTACTTAACCTCACCTTTTTATCTCTTAACAAAACTTTGCAACAGAACACTATATTTCCTATTAAAGTAGTTAATCCAATCGAGCAAGCCGAAAAAAACTTTTGAAGTATGCATACTCATTTTCTAATTAGATTATATAAAAGGAATAGAAACGCTATAATATTTTTTAGTTTGGAAGAGCGTAGAATTTCACTTTAAATGTACCGTTAGAAGTATATCCACTAGGAGGGCCTGCGATATACAAATTATTTCTATCATCTCCGGAAGGAATTGTTAGAATAGAACCATCCCTAACATTTGACCAAATCCCACGGTCTGAACCGTTACGTATATCTTTTGCAACGCCAAATGACAAAGATGTGGCACCTTCTCCTTCTAAAACAACTCGTACCTTGGTACCTGCCGCAAGATGTTCAAGTGAAAAATTATTACTTGATCTACTGCTTTGACCAGGTTGTGCCTTATAGAGTGACTCCACTTCTCTTGTTAAAATTCCTGTTACATTAGAAAATCTAAACTTTTGATTATTACTACCATGGTAATTATATACTAAAACATTCGTTCCATTTGCAGTACCATTACCACTTACATCTAACACTTTGTTTGGGTCCTTCTTATTCCTTACATAATAGTATCCATTCCCTGCTTCTGTTAGTAGCCAATATTGATCTTCCTTATTTTGATTAGATGTAGCAACTACATTATTTGAACCATTAAGATCATTCCAAGCTAATACTAAATTTTCATTTGTTACACTTTTAAATTGATATGCATTTTTATTTGAGTCGTATACTAGTTTCCATTTTTGATTATTACCGTTGTTATTTTGCCATAAGATAATCTTGTTATCTGCTTGATTCATATCTATCACACTACGATCATTTAATGCGGAAACTATTTGATAAGTATTGCCATTTTCCAGTTCCACTGCGTAAGGGTCAAAACTAATGGGTGGCTTTGCACTAGCAAGGGATTTTTCAAAATTTCCATCTTTGATCTCAATTGTTGCAGATCCAAAGTTCGTAGTCATTAGTTTTTCTCGAATAGCTTGACTTGGATAGCCATTCCAACCAACCATTGGTAGTTGGAGCCACTGATGATAATGGTTTTCTGGTGGCTCGTCATTGCTATTAGCCAGGCGAAAAGCATGTGTCAAGCCGCCGTCCTTATGGTATACAATTTTCGGGTGGTTTCCACTGAATCTAACATCTGAGCGAGGTTTAGTGTACCAATTACCATGTGCTGAATAAGTTACATATTGAACCTGACTATCTTTAACCCAAACTATTGTGTGTTCCCAGTCATGTCGATGTCCAGCCGAACCAGGGCCCAAAGATGCTTGATCTTTCTCAAAGTAACTCGCATACATAATTGCAGTCCAACCATTATTTGATTTGGCCCGAGAATAAGTGTTTGAATTTTCCAGTTGGCGAAGATCTCTACAGTGACCGTTCACGTCCCCGCCCAATGGTAAGCCAGGGTTAGTCGTGCCATCTGGAGAAATTGCTGCAGTCGCATAACACCCGTCTTTGTCGTAGTCATATACAGGAGCATATTCTAACTCTATATTTGACGCGTTTTGTGGAAGTGCCTGGATTACATCCCCATATACTTTTGAGGTAGAAAGAAAACCCTTATCAAATTGTCCACCTAAGTTGAATGCAAAAGTACTTAATACAGTCAACGCAGCTATCACTATCTTTGACAATAATTTCATATTAATCCTCCTAATTGTTATTAGTTGGTGCAATCTAAATATATATCAAACTAGAAAATGTTACGTATACTGTCAATGTTTTTCAAGAATATATGTAATATTCTGTAATTAAATGAAGTTTTTTTTATAGATCATCACAGATATACACATGAAGGCCTAGTGACAGGGTTCCTGCTCTAGTCCACAATAACATTTCCTAATAATGGGGTTTAGCCGAGATACATGCAATTTTAGATCTATCACTGTAATTTATTACTATAATCAAATTTAAGTGTAACAATAAGGCATTTTACTAATAGTATTTTGTTACAGTGGGACTTTCTTTTATTCTTGAAAAACAAAAACCACCAAATAAAATGGTAGTTTAAAACACAATTATTTATTTTATAATAGTGATATTAGTGTACCTCCAACAGCACCAGCCACTACAATGACCCAAGGTGGTAATTCCCAATACACTAACATACTAAATAATATGGCAGCGAAAGCAAAATCGACAGGTTGTAAGATTGCGCTCGTCCAAATCGGATGATAGAAAGCTGAGATTAAAATCCCGACTACAGCCGCATTTACTCCCATTAAAGCACCTTTGATTTTAGGATTTCGTCTTAGTTGATCCCAAAATGGTAATGTCCCTAAAATCAGAAGAAATGCTGGTAAGAAAATAGCTACAGTTGCCAATAATCCTCCTTGCCATCCACCAATAACAGCACCAATATACGCTGCAAATGTAAATAACGGTCCAGGCACAGCTTGAGTAGCACCGTAACCGGCTAAAAATGATGCTTCATCCATCCAGCCTGTAGGTACAAATTCACGTTCCAGTAACGGTAAAACAACATGACCTCCACCAAAAACTAAAGAACCTGAGCGATAAAAACTATCAAACATTGCAATCCAATTTAACGATGTAACCTCTCTTAGAACTGGAAGGAAAACAAGTAATCCCAAAAATAGTGATAAACAAATTACTCCTAACTTTCGGGAGATTGGGAAACTTAGTTTTGCTTCATCATTATCTGCATGGTTTTTGTAGATAAGATAGCCAACTAGACCTGCTAATAAAATGACACCAACTTGTGTGAAAGCCGTTTGCCATAATAATGTTCCAACTAAAGCAAATAATGCGATTGATTTACGTTGTAAATCTGGTGTCAATTTTTGAGCCATTCCTAAAATCGCATGCGCTACTACTACTACCGCTACGATTTTTAGTCCATGAATCCAGCTAGCATCTCCAATGTTTAAAACTTGTAAAACTAATGCGAATATGATTAATGCTATAACAGAAGGAAAAGTGAAGCCTATAAAAGCAAGAATTCCTCCGAGTACACCTGCACGCATTAAACCAATGCCAATACCAACTTGACTACTCGCAGGGCCAGGCAAGAACTGACATAATGCAACTAAATCAGCATAACTTTTTTCATCCATCCATTTTCTTTTGCGAACATACTCTTCGTGAAAGTAACCGAGATGTGCTATCGGTCCCCCGAAAGATGTAAGTCCAAGTCGAGTAGAAACAAGCAGTATTTCTAATAAAATCTTAAACTTGCTTTGTTGTGTTGTATGATTCATTCTACACGTCCTTTCTTATTAATCTTTAATTTCTTTAAAAAGTTCATATGCTTTATTTCGTGCCTCCACTAGAACATCTTGCCCTTTTTCAGTAGCTATATAATATTTTCTAATTTTCCCAGCTACATTACGATCCTCTTTATTCAAGAGCCCATCGTTTTCCATTGAATGAAGAATAGGGTATAAGGTACCTGGGCTTATAGTATAGCCGTGTTCCCTCAATTCTTCTAACATCCATGCGCCAAAAATAGGATGTTCCTTAGCATGATGTAAAATGTGGATTTGGATAAATCCTAAAAACAACTTTCTTAATAATTTATCCTCCAAGTTTCCCTCCTCCTTTATCATTAATATCGAAAGACAATATCGAAAGACAATATCGAAATTCGTTATTAATGTACCATTGATGTATACCCTTTTCAATTGCTTATAAAATAATTTACAAAAGCTTTACAAAGAAACGATTTCGTATCATTTAAACGTTTATCCTTATTATTCTTAATAGTTTTACAATAACAAAAAAGTCAATTTCCTTAACGTACTGGAAATTGACTTTTTTATGTTTGAAATTTGCTTAGCGAGGGAAAGTTTAGTTTTTTAACTTCCATAAAATATCTTAGGGTGGGTTTTATGTCACTTGGTTGGCAGGATTCCTATCTTTGAAAAGTCTGCTTTTTGGCTGGCAAGCGAAAAGAGATTTTTAATTTATATCACACTGTTTCTCTTTATATGATATTGTTTTTATTGAATAACTAATCATCCATATACATTTACCATTTGAGGGGAGTTATTATTTTGGTTCATAAAATTTTCAAAAGACAAAACCTATTCTTCAAACTAAATCCAGCACATATTTTAGTATTAGGTTTTTTAGGCTTAATTTTAATTGGAACTTTTTTACTCATGTTACCTATATCAACCCAAGATCGTCATCATTTATCATTTATAGATGCCCTTTTTGAATCAACATCTGCTGTATGTGTAACAGGGCTCGCAGTAGTTGACACTGGGACCACATTTACTTTATTTGGACAAATTGTTTTACTTATACTTATCCAACTTGGTGGTTGGGGGTTTATGACTAGTGGGATTTTGATGTTTCTTATATTAGGGAAAAAAATTGGATTGAGAAAGAGACTTTTGCTTCAAGAATCCATTAATTCCTTGTCTTTGCAAGGAATTATAAAATTAGTTCAGAGAATCATTGTCATTACACTTGCTACTGAGTTGCTAGGAGCCCTAGTTTTAGCCATTCGCTGGTCATATGAGATGCCTTGGCAAAAAGCAACATATTATGGTATATTTCACTCCATTTCCGCATTTAATAATGCCGGGTTTGGATTAGAGCCTGATAGCCTCAGTAAGTGGGTAGGTGATCCTATCGTCAACATCATGATTACGGTTTTATTCATGACAGGTGGTATAGGGTTTACGGTTATTCTAGATATATTTGAGAAAAAAAACTTGAGGAAGCTTTCACTACATACCAAACTCGTTTTAGGTGGTACACTTTTTCTTAATACGATTAGTCTATTCGTGATTTTAGGTTTAGAATATCATAATCCTTCTACACTAGGTTCTTTACCATTAGGGGATAAGCTATGGGCAGCGTATTTTCAAGGAACCGTACCTAGAACTGCTGGGTTTAATACAATTGACATTGGTCAAATGACGATAAGTTCTCAAGTCTATATCATAGGTTTAATGTTCATAGGAGCATCTCCAGGCTCAACTGGTGGGGGGATTAAAGTTACTACAGCTATACTTCTTCTCCTTTCACTTTGGGCAGTAATAAAAAATAAGGAAGACATTAACGTATTTAAGAAAAGAATTCCTCAAGGCCAAGTTAATAGAGCATTGTCAATCGCTACTGCAGCCATTCTTTTTATCTTCATCATATCCTTTTTACTGACGATTACGGAAAAAGGTGCTGAACTCTCAAAAATTCTGTTTGAAACTGTTTCTGCGTTTGGTACAGTAGGACTGAGTGCAGGATTTACAGGTGATCTTACTCCTACAGGACGTATTTTGATTACATTGATGATGTTTATAGGTAGATTAGGTCCTTTAACCATGGCATTTGCTCTTGCTATGTCTGGAAATAAGAACAGTAAGGTACGTTATGCAGAAGAGAAAATCTTGATTGGATAGATTTACGATAAAGGTTAAAAAGAAAATATTAGTTTACAAAAAGGTCGGTAATTCCTTATTTAACAACGGAATTACCGACCTTTTTGTAAATGGGGGTAAATTTTTCACTAACATAATCCGTGCTATCAGAAATGACAAAAAACACTTATATATAAGCTTTCTTTATTCAGTTTATTCATTACTGTTCTTTATTAATAAAATCAAAAAGTGATTAATTGATTAATTGTTCCACGAACGGAAGTTTGTTTTAACTGTCTGTTTGGTTTCAGAATATACATAGGCATTCCATATTTAGGTCGCATCATCATATTAGGGGAAATCTTAGCATTATGAACAACAGAGAACTGAAAACGTTGGAGGAGTACAGCAAGTATGACTTTCATTTCTTGTAGAGCAAAGTTCCATCCAATACACATATGTTGGCCCGCACTAAATGGTAAGTATTCATAAGGTGAGCGCTTAATGATGTGCCACCTTTCTGGTTTAAAGCAATCTGGTTCATCATAAAGTTCAGGTAATCGATGTGTAATCATTTGATTAAAAAAAACATTCGTATCTTTGGGAATCGTAAACTCTCCCAGTTTACAAGAATCAGATGTGATTCGTACGCCAATACCTGCAGGTGGTAATAAACGTAAGGTTTCTTTTATGACACCATCAAGTAATGACAAAGAACCTAGCTTTTCAATTGTTGGATCACAGCCTCTCAGAGTTCCATCTAATTCTTCTAAGAGTCTATACAGAATATCAGGATGTTGACTAAGTAGAAAAATAGCCCATGTTAGAGCATTTGCTGTTGTCTCATGCCCTGCAACATATAAAGTAAAGGTGTGACCAACTAATTCATCATCATTTAGCTGAGTACCATCTTCATCACGTGCTTGAATTAGTGAAGCAAGCACATCCGTTGCATTTGTCTCTAAGCGTTTTTCTGCAATCATTGCCCGAACGTGATTGTTGAGTTGTTCGGCACTACGCAAAGCCCGATTATAAGGTGTTCCTGGAAGATTAATAGGGGCAAGTGTAACAAATAATAGCGATTTCGTCATTTGATGAATCAATCTACCCATCTGATCTAATTCTGCTTCATCATATAACCCAAAAAGTGTTTTGACAGCAATCCGTTGCGTTAATGTCTTCATCTCATGATTCAACTCAATTATAGAGTTTTCCTGCCAACTATTACTTAAACGTTGTGTAAGTTGAACCATGTCGGTACAATACGTTTTTATTTGCTCCCTATGAAAAGCGGGTTGCATTAGCCGACGATGCTGCTTGTGTTTCTCACCACTCATCATTATTAGGTTATTAAAAAACATTCGTCCTAATAGTGAGTCCTTGGGGATTTTTACAAGTGAAGAACTGACTTTAAAAAGATCTGGATTAGTGAGAATCCGTTCGTTTAATTCAGGTCCAAAGGCAAATACATAGGAAGGTTTCTCTCCTTGTCCCAATGCAACGACCTTACCGTATGTATTGTGCAACCAACGTGAATATATAAATGGATTACGATAAAAACGAATCATATTCATTCGCCAACCAAATATAGACTTTGGACCAGGGATGTTTTTTTGTAGTGTTCTCATTTGGTCTATATCATTTCCTTGTTTCATATGCACGCTCCTTTTTATATGCCATACATATTACTTCTTGTACTGTTTAAACGAGTCATTTTTTCATTCATATGTTGAACAGAAATCTTATTTAGATGGCTCATTTTATAATAGATACTTACTATAAATTATCTAAAAAATCCTTCTTATTTACTAATGAGGTATCGCCTAAAATTTAACGAAACTATACGCTAAGGGATAATCAGCTTTTTAAGGAATTTAGGTGAGATACATATAAAAAATGGATTTTAGCATAGATTTTATTCTCATTAGATTATCTTTCTATTTCAAATACAGTTTCATCGCCATTAAGTGAAAAGCCCGTTGTTTCTTAAAATATAAAGTGAGCTAAATTTTTAGCATAAACAAATAACGCAGCACGTGTTGCTTACTATAAGTAACATGTTTAGTATCCCTTTCTAGCTTGCTGGCCATAATACTTCCCTCTAGGGTTGCGATAATAAAGGAAGCTACCGCCTTTGTATCGATATCCGGTTTTAACTCCTTGTTCTGAATCCCTTCTACTATAATCCCTTCAATCATATTGAGAAATGTATAGAAAACTTCAAGTGCCTTTTCCCTTAACAGTAGATTCGTATCATCACTGTCTACAGCAGTATTCAGCAAAGGACATCCCCCTTTTATTGGTGGATTATTTATTACATCTTCATATACATTAAAAAAAGCACCAACCTTTTCTAATGTTGTGCTAGCATTGCGTATCGCCTCAGAAAAATGTTGAGAGACAGTATCAATCGCATATTCAAATGCCTCTAAAGCAATCTCATCTTTACTTTTAAAATTACGATAAATCCCCCCTTTTTGTAGCCCTGTAGCCTCCATAATGTCATTCATCGAACAGCCAGCATAGCCTTTTTGATTAAACAGTTCTGCCGATTTTAATACAATGTTTCTTCGTGTTTGTTCACCTTTTTGCATAATATCCTCCATTATTGTTGAAAAATTGTAACATGTTTTAGTTGTACATTAACATATAATAAGTTATCTTAAAAGAGACCGTTCAGTCTCTTTTAGGGTGAGAGTAGAATTTCTAAAAGGAGATGGTGAGAGAGTTAGTATTTGGTTAGCGTGTAACATTCTAATCATGCTATTGGTATCTGACATGAATTTATTGAAGATAATTAAAATTAAGGAGGAAATTATGCGTAACATTATTATTCCAGATAGTAAAGTAGCAAAAGAAGCTACTCAATTGGTTTACGAGATTTCTCCAGAATTTCTTTATAATCATTGTTTACGGACATATGCTTTTGGTGATGCATTGGGAAAAAAATATGGATTTAAATATGATCAGGAGTTATTTTATCTTGCTTCTATTTTACATGATGTTGGTCTTACAGAGCATGTATGTTGTAAACATTCATTTGAATATGAAGGTGCTGATCATGCAGAAAAATTCCTTCATTCCCATGGTTTTTCACAAGATAAAATAGATGTGGTACGTGAAGCTATTATTCTACACACCTCAGAAATTGCTAAAGAAAAACAACCAGAGATTGCTTTAGTTCATTTCGGGGCGGGAATGGATGTAGTTGGTTTATGTATAGAAGATATTCCGGAGGAATCATTTAATTTTATAATTGAGGTTTATCCTCGATTAGGTTTCAAAAAATCTATGATTGAACTTATTAAATATGATTCCAATCTAAAAAATACACAGCAACAGCCAAATAATTTGAGTTCTTCTATGCTTCGTATGGGGTTTTCAGATTGGGTGATGAATGCTCCTTTTAAAGATTAGAGAATTAAAGAATTAGAATGTCATGGATACAGACCGCAAAACGGATAAAAACCACGTTATGCAAAAAACTAGCCTCTACAAAAGAGGCTAGTTGACGTAAAATTCGATATTGATAGTGAAATTATTAATCCCATATATTTGGGCGTTCAATTTTCATTGTTCTCATATAATCTAACATTTGTCCTGTATGGACACCCTCATGATATGCTATACGCATTAACATATCCCCTAAAGAACGGATATACCCTACATTTGAACGATCAATTTTAATTGTATTTAGATCTTCATTAGAAAAAGAACGAACAGTATCTAAAAATTGTTTGTGATATATCTCAGCAAAATCCAGTTCATCTTCAACAGATAAAAAAGGTCTGTTTTCAAATGGAGAATTATATTCTTTCAGACTTCCCCTATTTTCAATAGCCAGATGATAATAATGCTCTGATTCCAGTACATGTCGAATCATCTCTAAACAAGTCATAGCTTTTTCATCTGGTTTCCAATCTAATTTATCACTCGGAATTGCTTCCCATACCTTTATACTCCGTCTTCTCACTTCTTTTAGATTTAATAATAATAAATTAATAGTGTTCAACTATATTTCTCCCCTCCACTTAGTCTTATAAATTAAGTTTACAAATATCTTCAAGTAAATACAAACATTCGTTCTTTTTCCGGATACATTTAACATACGAGTCGTCCTGTAACTCACAAAAAGAAACAATATGTTATGAATATCATATTCATGCAAGGTTAACATAACGTCCTATTTAAATTCAGCAAGTAAAATACTTTTAAATGGATCAGGACTATCAGCTTTAAAACTGTTCAAATTGACGGCCAATGTATGCTTACTTCCAAGTGTGCCACCAGCAAAAGTGGTAAACCCTGGAACGCCCCCCCTGTGTCCCCATACCGAGACACCGTTCGGAAGCTTAGTTTCATAGATTCCAAGACCATATCCGGTTCCCTCTCTATTTGTAGGAACTGTAGTAAGCATTTGTTTTAATTGCTGTTCCTTCAGTAATTTGCCACCTAGTAAGTAAGAGAAGAATTTGTTTAAGTCGTCAGCAGTAGAAATCATATCTCCATCCGAGCTACCTGGGTTAATATAAGTAACGTCTTTTAGCTCACTTGCTCCGTCTAGTTGCAAATAGCCACGTGCATGCTTGGTGCCTGGAATCACGCTTGAATTGCCAGGTAGAAATGTATTTGACAAATCAAGCGGTTCAATAATCCGATTTTCAACCTCTTCGGCATAACTGTTGCCAGTTACTTTTTCAATAAGGATTCCTAGTATTACGTATCCTGTGTTTGAATAAGACCAACCCTTTCCTGGTGCAAAGTCTGGGGGAAGTGAAATCCCCATCTTTACGAATTCTTCAGCCGTATACGATTTTTTTATATCCGTAATATCAAAGTCTTTTGAATTTACATAGTCAGCGATACCACTTGTATGATTCAATATCTGCCGGATCGTAATCTGGTTACCATCATATCCGTTTCCTTGAATGACACCAGGCAACCATTTTTCAATGGAGTCGTCTAGATTCAAACGGTTTTCTCCAGATAATTGAAGTAGAACTGTTGCAATGAACGTCTTCGTTATACTACCAATGCGAAAGCGATAATCTGTTTTCATTGGTTTCTTGGTGCTCAGGTCCGCTAACCCAGCGGCATAACTCCATGTTTTTCCACCCTGAGAAGTTTTAGCAAGTATTCCAGGATATCCAAGTTGCAATGTATCCCGCATTGCCTCTTTGACGGAATTACGTTCTCTTTGGGTGCTTGTTTGTAACGAACTAGATACATTTTGCGTAGGTTCTGCTTTTACAATTGATGTTGGTGTTATGTATAACAGGGAACTTCCAGCTATTAAAAGTGTTAGACTTGCACATGTAATTTTACTGCTTGTTTTCATAAAGCATTCCTCTCCTCTATTTAAATTGTATTGATGTTGATAGCTATGTCATATGCTAACCACACGGCTATCAACTCTCCCAATGATAAAAGTCAACACTGAATTTGCAATCATCTATGCACCAATTATTTCTACAAACAACTTTCTGACCTAATAAATGATTAATCCCTCTTTTTCAGATGTATGTTAAACTCTGTAATTTCTTCTTTTCTTCCATAGAGTTTTGTTAATGAATTTGTTTTTATATAAATATATAGTATCTATTCACCCTCTCGTTCTTCTCTACATTTTGATCATACACAATGAAAATCTCTTTTTTCTTACTCCTTTCTTACAAATTCCTTACGCTCAAAACCACTTCTATAATTCGGTGGTTTTTATTTTAAGAAAACTCAGTTCTATTAACTTGATAGGCATAGGGTACTACCACACATCCATCAACTTAAGGTATATTTTTATACAAAATGCGGTCTTTCCATATAGTTTTTTATTATCTTTTATAGAT
>NZ_JBBBBL010000019.1:0-106144 GCF_037120585.1 Bacillus sp. CCNWLW194
GTTCAATTCTAATCTTCCTACATCTGTATTAGCAAGCGCTGCAGCTTTTTTTACAACTGCGAACGCTCTAATTAAACTTTCATGAATTTTGTACCCTGTAATCGGGAAATTTTCAACAGCTCGTAAAGTTTGAATCCCGTAATATGTCTCAATAGGTAATTCCTTTCCTCCCAAAAAATCCTTCTCCACTCGCACGTTCTTGTTTGTCATTGCCATTTTAATTTCTCCCCCATATTAAATGTAAAACCTAAATAAATCATATGAAGTCATTCCCAATCCTTATCAGATTTTATTGTTAAATCGTAGGCTAAAGGCTCTTCAATAATTTTTTTAATCTCTTCTAATTTATTAGTTTTCCCAAGCGTCCACATCAATTTTGCTATGATGGCTTCCGTATTCATATCTCCAGATAATATTACTTGATGTTGCGCCACTTTCCGTCCTACTTCATAGAGAAGTATGTCTTCTCCTTCTTCCAGGCATTGAGTAGTAATCACTACAGCAATCCCCATTTCAGTCAACTCTTGAATTTTCGAAAGCAAGTTCCTTCCTTCAAAAGGTAATCCACCGTTACCAAAACTTTCAATAATAACCCCTTTATACAAACCTTTTAAACAATCAAATATCTCTGGCTTTGTACCTGGATACAATTTCATAAGAAAAACATCCGTACATAAATTAATACTTATTGAAAGTTCATTATGGGAGGACGTTGGCTTCCAATGATATTTCACTTCATCTTCATTTACCTCAGCAACATATGGATAATTCACACTTTCAAATGCATCATAACTTTTTGTTCGCATTTTAACTGCTCTCGTCCCAATAATCACCCTACCATCAAAAACAATAAACACACCGCCAACATCCTCACAGGCAAATCTAAGAGCATCAGCTACATTTTTCTTTGCGTCTGTCTTTTTAAAACTAATAGGTACTTGTGAGCCTGTTAAAACAACTGGTTTTCTTAAACCTTGAAGCATATAAGATAACGCAGAAGATGTATAAGCTAACGTATCCGTTCCATGTGTAATCACAAACCCGTCATAGTCATCATAGTGATTAAAAACAGCATTAGCTATTTCTTTCCAGTGCTCAGGTTGCATATTGGTACTATCAATATTCATTAAGATTTTACAATCTATTTCTAAGTTTCGAGATGACTTCGAAAAATAATTCAATAATTCCTCAGCAGATAATCCTGGAACAAGCCCTTCATTCCCCTCCACAGATGCAATTGTCCCACCAGTTGCCAGTAATAAAATTCTCTTCATACACAACCCCTCCATAAAATAAACAACGATATATCGTTCGCGAAATGCGTACTTATACTTATCATTATAGAACTTAATTTGAATTAATCAAGATTTTGTATTCAATACGCATACTTTTTTTCTATTCTTGATTCTTTTTCTATGTTATAATTAATTTAATAAAATTAGATGGGATATGAGACGAATGTTGGAACGTTTATCTGAATTAAGAAAAAATCAAAGATGGTCCTTACAAGAGACAGCAGATCGACTTGGGATTGCGAAAAGCACCTATGCTGGTTATGAAAATGGTTATAGATTACCTTCATTACAATCTTTATCTAAAATAGCAGATTTATTTGATACGTCTGTAGATTATATATTAGGTCGAATTGAACATTCACATCAAAACAAAGATGTAATTGATATTACAAGACTCCTAAACAATCCAGATCCAACACTTTTAATAGATGGAGAAGTACTTTCAACAGAAGAGATAATTGATTTTATTGCTTTTGTGAGAAGTAAACGAGAACTAAGTTCCAAAAGAATAGAAAATATTGAACCAACATTTGAAAGTTGATTCAATAAAGAACGAAGACACTGCACTCTTTAAACTTAGACAATTAATTTGTAAACGGTTTATATAGGATTAACTTGGGAAATATTATTAATCCGAATTCATTTTATCAACTTTATATTCATAAATTACATTTTATTATTTTATATACAAAAAAATATCCTTCCTAAAAACTTCCATACCAAGGAAAATCGCGGAACTACAATGATTGATCTAGTACTTCTCTCCATGCAGTTCATGCTGGCAGCACGTGCACATGTATAATCCAAATCCACTCAGAGGGAATCACAAGGAAAATAGCAATGCATTCTTTGGTTTGGAAAAAGAGCGCTATGTGTCAGTTATACTTCTACCTATTGATATAGTAGCCGACGAAGGATATGCTTCATATCTTCTCCCTGTTGATAGAATTGCAAAATGGAAATAGTATAAAACTTATATTAAGGACTAAAGGAGGCAGAATAGTATGGAAATAATCGCAGCTATTTTAGTAGGAATCGTAGCATTAGAGCATTTATTTATCATGATTCTCGAAATGTTTTTTATTAATTCAAAAGTAGCACAACGCGCTTTCAAATTGCCGAAGCATTTAGAAGGAGATCGAAACGTAGCCATTATGTTTGCAAATCAAGGTTTATATAATGGATTCTTAGCAGCTGGCCTCATTTGGGGACTTATACTTGGAAACAATCCCATTGGTTATATGATTCAATTATTTTTCATCATTTGTGTGGTAGTAGCAGCTATTTTCGGAGGTTTCACGTCCAATAAATCAATTATCGTAAAACAAGGACTTCCTGCTATTTTAGCATTGCTTGCCCTTTTATCTGTCATATAGAACCAAAGCTTTTCAATAAAGGAACTCATTTTTGAAGAATACGCTATTCTTTCTGTAGATTTATAAGAAAGGATGGCGTTTTTGTATGTCTATTTCTGTATCGAAAGAATTTGAAAGTATAACAGATTTCAAACAAGAATTATGTCATAAAACATAGTTTTTTAGCCCACTCATTTTACTAATTTATTCTTTAACTCCTCCCTTTTTTCTTTAGCTTCATCAATTTCTAATAACATGGATTTTTTATTTGTCTGCTTAATGAATTGAGTATATAACTCTGGGAATTCTTTTTGAACTTCTTTATTTAATACTGTTTTATATTTAATCATATAAATAACTTGTAACAAGGTGTAAGTGTAACCTTTAGTATTGGTGTAGATTATGAAATTATGCTTCATGGAATGCTAATATGGTTACTGTAAGTGATAAAGCTACAGGTATAAAAACTATTAACAAAGCATCTTAATGTTTATGAAATTCTTTGCTAATAGTTTCTCTTCTCCCTAATCTCCTGCGAGACTATATTTTTTTATTGAAATTTTCTATATCTTATTTGATTTATTCTGTAACACCAGATTGGGTTACTTTTACATCAGCCGTTACACGAAAACGTAAATGTTTATAGGATTCTTCCCATTCTTGACTGTTCCATTTTCTTACGTGAGTTCTACCAAGCTTTCTAAGTCCTATAGGATCTGTGCCTTTTTTAATAAATCTCTTTATCAATGTAGTTGCTTTTTTTTCTATTTCTGTTTCCATAATTCTTTCTAATTTTTTTATTTCTTTAGGGTTATCTAGATTTTTTGTTTTTGTAAATTCTTGAATTTCAGCTTTAACTTGAATATGAGCATTTACGAATGGATGCTTACTATTCCCCGCCATCTTATATTTTGTTCTAGCTTTTATATTCTCTATCGTGGCGTAAGTATTTGAAGAACCAGGTAGTTTGAAGTGGTATGTACCTTGTTTAAAATTATCTGTCAACAATTTAAATACAAATAAATCTTTAGGGTTCACTTTATCAACCATTTTACATCTTTTAAAAAGTGCTATTCCATCTAACTCCAACACGTTACCTTTTTTAGATATCATCGGTAAATATGAATCTCTCGCATCATCATTAAGTTGGTTTAAAAACATAAAAAAATTTGTTTTTGGCTGCGTTCCGTTGTCCATATTTTGCTCCAGTAAAGAGGATAGATAGGAAGCAATTTCTTTTTCTTTAGAATAGTTCCCCTTTAATAGTGATTCCCCTTTTACATTTGTAATTGCTAAATAAATTGCATTTCCTACACTAGGATTTCGGTTCATAGTCTCTAAAATTTCCTGCATTCCCTTTTCAATTATTTTTTTATTAAATATAATAACACGCAATTGTCCCAACTCTAGAGGTCCAGAAGATTTTTCGGATGCTCTTGCAAGAACTTCTCTACCAGTCTGTCCTGATGCTGAATAGATTTTCGTTTCACCTTCCCCGCCTCCTTTATAAGCTGAAATCGCAAAGGTTCCTTTTAGCTTGCCTTCTGCTTCAGTATCATATGCCGCAACTTGAACTAAGTCAATGTCATCCACAATTTTCGTTTTAGCACAACCTATTAAGAAGACACTTACTATAAGGAAAAGTATCCATCGCTTCATGTTTATCTCCTTAACTTTATTTTGGCGGTTTGGATTAGCCATAGTACGGGTAGGTATACATATATATATATAAAGCCAATTTGACCTGTCCAAGTATTTAATAAGTTAATTTTATTACGGTTATTCAAGAAAAATGATAAAACAAAGATGAATACGATGATAACTGGCAAAACATATTTTTGCTTTATTCCCAGTGCCTCTTTTATACCACGACTTACTCCCCATAATGTAAAGGAAACATTGGGTAATATAAAAAAAGCCCAAACAGAAACAATAATGTATTCAAATCGCTCTATAAAGGGAAATTGTATAATTTTAATCATGCTTAAATATGCCCATATCGCGCTCGCTAGTTGTTTTTCACTAAAAAACGCAAGAGTTAAAATCATAAGGTATGTGTAGACAATAGTCGTTACTAAATTTGCATAGTGCGCATATTTCTGAGACGTTCTTGCCTTTTTAATAAATGGGTAGTACAACAATAACATTTCAAATCCAAAAAAACTAAACATATTTCCTTTCATTCCTTTCATAATTTCTAGGAATGAATGCTGTGCGATTGGAAATAAATTCTGAAAATCTGCATACTGCAAAGGATAAAAAAATGTGAAGATTAGAATGCTGGGGATAACGATTCCAAAGAAGCCGATTCCAGCAACTACACGAAATCCTCCAGTAACAATGTAATAACATAAGCCTAAAAAAGCCCCAGCTATAACCCAAGATGAAATGGAAGGAAACATCCAAACATGTACTACTTCGATATAAGTATGTAGTGTTGTTGCACCTAACAATACAATATAGGATAAAAAAATGAAGTTGAACAATCCACCAATCCATTTTCCAAGTACGTCTTGATTGATTGCAATGATGTCTCCATTACCCTGATTTAAAATCTGATATATGATCCAAATCATAAGATTAACAGATATTCCAAAAAGTAGCGTACTAATCCACGCATCATTTCCAACTAATTTTGCACTAATCCTTTCAAAACCAAGCATACCAACCCCCATCTGTATAGTAATAATTAAAAAAAATACCATATATGGAGAGACTTGATACTCAATTGGGACCTGTTTCATAATGCTCCTCCCTGTTAATTTCAATCATCAAAATCATTTCGTGATTTGATTTTATTTTTCTCTACCTCTTCTGGATTAAAACGAAAACGCTGTTTAGATCTTGAAAAAATTGGGCGTCGGAACATCGCTGAGATTGGCAAACGGATAATGCTGTCTTTCCAATCTGTAGGGCGTGTAGGATAAAAAGGAAACAAATAAGGACGTCTTAATGATTCTGTACGTAATAAACGTGCTAAAAGCAAAGAGCTTGTTAAAACAATTCCTAATAAGCCCAACAGGTGTGCAGATATTATAAAAGGAAAACGAATTACTCGAATTGTATTACCAATTCGATATATTGGTGCTGTAAATGAACTAAGAGCTGAAAGTGCAACAATGATAATAAGTACATTACTTGTAAGACTTGCCTCTACCGATGCCTGTCCAATTACAATACCACCTACTATACCGACAGTTAGACCCACTTTAGTTGGTAAACGTGCCCCCGCTTCTCTCAGTAATTCAATTGTGATTTCTAAAAAAAGTGCTTCAATTAATGGAGGGAAAGGGACTTTACTTCTCGATATGATTAACGTTTCAAGAAGTTCTTTTGGAATCAGCTCGTAATGATATGTTAAGATTGAAACATATAATGGAGTCGTTAAGACAGAAAACATAAAAGCAAAAAGCCTTAATAGACGAAAAAAAGAGGCCATAATCCAAGGCATGGTGTAATCTTCTGTCGTAGAAAAAAAATCAATTAATGTTGTTGGAAGAGTGATGGCATAAGGTGAGCCATCTACAAAAAGTGCAATTTTTCCTTCTGCCAATACAGCTGCTACACGGTCTGGGCGTTCTGTATTCAAAAATTGAGGAAATATGGTATTAGGATTGTCTGTAATTAACTGAATCAAATACGTGCTATCCAAAACGTGGTCTGTTTTTATTTGACTCACCCGTTTTATAATTTCTTGTAGATTTTGATCATTTACAATTCCCTCAATATATACAATTGCAACGGTTGTGTTAGATAGAGAGCCTACTTTTAATTCCTTCATTTGTAAATAAGGTGTTGGAAGCTTTCTACGTACTAAATTTAAGTTTACATCTAAATCTTCAACAAACGCGATTTGTGGACCCACGATATTGTATTCAATTTCAGCTTTTGTAATATCTCTTTTTTCTTTCTTTGACACATTTATTAACAAGCCATTTAATGTATCTGTATCGAACTGAATAAGTATATAGCCGTTTAAAATACTATCCTGAATATCTTTCGTTTGATTTGTTATTTTTGAATTTTCAAAGGGGCAGACAGACTGAATATCTTGTAACGAATCGAAGCTATTCTCTTTTATATAAGTTAAAACCTCTGCATGAAATATATTTATATCGATTAATGTTCTAAAATATGAAATGACTATAGAGGAATTGTTTGAAGCGATTTCCAATGTTATAAAATCTTTAGATTTTTTTAGTAATTGCATTAAATCCTGTAAAGACTTTATAGATTCATCAGATATTTTTTCATACGGTTTCAATTGATAATACCCTTCCTTTCAGAAAGAAGTTACATATAGTTTTTAACAAATTTCTATTTACAAAAGCAGGCATAGTGATATATAAATATACCCATTGAATTAGCAATAGCCTCTTTGAAAATAACTTAACCAAAATTAGTTAAAAAATGTATCGTACAAAAAAATGAGCTCATTTCTCAAAATAACTAATTTTAGAGAAATAAAATTTTCATTTAGGGGGTACTTCAAAACCTTAGCTTGGTGACGATGTATTACTACCCCATGCCCATCAGCTTAAAAATTTTATAACACCCCCAGGATGAAAATTTCGATTATTTTTGACAGAAAACAGCTTGTTTTTTCGTTTTGGGGTATTTACTTTTCTTAAATTGATGTGCATGGCTTATCAAGAAATTACGTTAATTCAAATAGTTGCACAAAAACGAAACCTTTCAGACTCGGATTTAAAGGAAATCTACCAGAAAAGGGGTACAGCCGAGATACGTGAAAAACTAGATCATGGACATATATTATTTACCAATTAATGATTTTCGAGGGTATTTGAAACATAAATTTTCGTTTTTGTTACACCGTAATCTGATAATGGGTGTTTTTAGACATATGAAAGATAAATTAAATTATAAGGATTGTGAAGCATTTGAATCCCTTCAACTTGTCATAAAGGATTATATGGAAGATTATAATTGTTACCAGTGGACACTACAAAAGATGGCTCCGGTAGAATATGAAACCATCTCTTAAGTGCTTAATTTTTTATGTTTTTTATCGTTTTCCGACAGAAGACCCCTTCCTCAAAAATGTGAAGGTGTGAAACACCAATTTTTGGTGGGAGATGAATGTCGGTTGGCATAGGCCAACATGTTTGCTATCATTTACTTGTACAGATTGCTCTTTGAAAACTGAAGATATGAGGTTGGTTGCAGAAAAACGTTGCAACCGTAAAATCTTCAACGCTCTATCGCCCACACTTGCCGAAGTTGCGAAAACCAAGCTAAAGTAGGGAGTGTGGTGAGTCAACGTACAAGATACTTATGTTCTCACCGTAGGGACTATGGGTAGAGCCTGCTAAGATAACCGGTGGATAATCGGTGTTCGCAGGAATCTCCCACTTCAAACAGTCCGTTAGGACGTTAAGTGGTGAGTAGTTCAAACAATACAGTTCATAATTCATTAGCCGTTCCTTTATTTACGTGTATATTACTTTTGTCTATTTTTGAACAGATGCTAATTCACCATCAATGAAAGCAAAAATGCGTTCAATATTTTCTTTTGTTTCAAACATCACCGAACCATGAATAGCATTAGGGAAGATTTCAACCTTTGCATGATCTTTTCCTAGTAAGCTATTGACTTTCAAAGCAAAATCAATCGATTGTTGCATCGGTATAATATCATCGCCACTCCCATGTTGTAACAGTACTTTCGGCATACCTTTATGAATGTAACTAATAGGATTTGCTTGTTCTACTTGTTTTGTCAATTGATTGATTGGCCCACCAACAAATTGTGCCCCTGTACTATCTTCTGTATGATATGGAAATTCATTGCGCTTACTAATTGGAAAAGCGTCTTCATATTCATTACTACGATCTACCACTTCATATAATCCATTTTCTCTGAGTATACTATTTACTTGTAGATCATATTCTAAACGAGAAAAATCAGAAACTGGATACCAAGCAACTACTGCTGAAACATCAGTTAGAATATCAATATTAGGTTCATTTTCATTATCAAATAGCTTTTCATTCTCAAAAACCGCTGTCATAAGGGTCATATAGCCACCTGCAGAACCACCCCAAGTTACTATTCTATTCGGATCTAAATGAAATTTCGCAGCATTCTTTTTAATAAAACGAATAGCCATTTTCACATCTTTTACTGGTTCTGGAAAAATCGCCTCGCCTATTAATCTATAATTAATAGAAACAACTGCATACCCTCTATTTAAACCTTCTAACATTGGATCAATCATATCTTGTTGTCTTTTATCACAAGCTACAAATCCTCCCCCATGTATAGAAAGAATTATAGGAAATGGACCATCACCTTTTTCAGGTAACCAAATATCTAACTTTTGAGCTTCTGATTCAGTCCCATAAGCAATATCAAAATAACCTCTTTTATTTTCAGTGCTTAGAATAGGACCATTTTTTCTCCACTGTCTATTTGTCATTTTTTATTCTTCTCCTTAGTCATTTTCTTTAAAAGAAAGAGTATTTTTATTTATATAATATAAACCTAATCCTATTGTGATCAGCACAACATAGATTAAAAGAATATTGCTATACAACGGTGCACTCGATGTTTTAAATCCAAATAAATTTGCTTTGTGTAAAAAATCCATCGATAATAATTTTCCAGTAATAGCAATCCAGATAGTAGAAGCAATCGATATGCTTAGATTAAAGAAACCTAAACCTGCTCCCACTTTTTCTATTGGAAGAGCACTAACAACAATTTTCATAAATGGTGCATATAATAGACCCATCGCTCCCGAAAACAAACAAGTTACAAGAGCTAGTACCATATAATATTAGTATCGATCAAAACTGCCCCAATTAATAAAGAAGCTCCCATTAGACCGATTGCAATCATTAGCGTTTTAGGTACTCCTAATTGAATCGTTACTTTTCCACTTATAACCCCAATTATGGTTCCGACTACAAATGAAGGAAGCATAATTATTGAAACTGTACCGAGATCCACTTGATAAATACTCTGAGCTAAAAACCCAAATACAAAAGAAAAAGCAGCTTGGGAACCAAAAGTTAAGAATACAAGCACTATTGCCAACAAATATGTTTTATTTTGAAAGAAATCAATTGTAATAAATGCATTCTTGTTTTTCATGATATGAAAAACAAACAATACTATACTAAACAGAGATAATAAAAGTAACATTATATTTAGGTTATTAAAGTACAAGGTCAATAGAATCGTAATAAAACTTATTAAACTTATACCAGCTACATCTAATTTTCGTTCAGTTTTCTTTGAATCTTCTGGTAAATTTTTGAGCAAAGATGGAATTAAAATCAAAGTTATAAGCGGTAATAGAAACAAAAATCTCCAATTAACATACGTAGAGAGAAAACCACCACATAAAACTCCTAGTGCCATTGATGCCTGTACACATGCTGTATTATAACCATAATATTTCACTTGAGTTTTCTCATCTAAGTATTTTGTGGCTGTTATGATCAATAATGCTGAAGCACTAGTTCCACCAAAGGTTTGTATAGCTCTTGAAATAACAACCATAATAAATGAATGACTAAAAGCAACCCCGAGTACACTACCAATACACATGATAAGTACACCAAAAATAAGTAACTTCCTAATACTAATAGAGTCTGATAAGGTTGCATATATCATTGATGCAACCCCCATTACTAGCATAGCAATTGACACTTGGATGCTAATTGTGGATTCTGGTAAATTAAAATCTCTTGCTAGTTGAGGTGAGATAATCGTAAATGCTTGAATTAATGTTGCTGAAGACAAAAAAATTACCATAATCATTGGCATTACTTTTTTTACGCTTCCACTATGCTGCATTGCTCTTACTCCTTTCACAAATCCAAAAGTTTGTACACTTTACATTCCCACCTTAAAATGTATCCGTTTTCAAAAAAAGGGATTGAACCACTGGTTTTTCTAATGCTCTTAATCACCTTCTTTTTCAGGGTTCGCATTATACCACGAGGTATAGTGGTATACATCGTAGTATAATCCATTTTCACTTGAATTATATTTCAATACAACAAATTAATCAATAACAATCTTAAAAAATCCACAACATTCTTCACTATGTTACGTTTTAAATACTCCATTAAAAAGAATAGAAATCATATTTCACTATTCTAAGGTCAGACAAGAATTGCGATTAATTTATAACACGATATAATATTTATAGGGAGTGTTGTTAATGTCAGGTGAAAATAAAAGAAAATTACCTCTTTACGTAGAGATTTATGATAAATTACTAAAACTAATTAATGAGGGAGTCTATCCGATTGGAAGTAAGCTACCTACTGAAGCACAACTATCTAAGATGATGAATGTGAGTAGAATGACCTTACGACAAGCACTGAGCTTATTACAAGAGGACGATTATATCGAAACGATACATGGACAAGGAAACTTTATAAAACAAAATCTAGATATAAAAAGTACTGGATTAGAAAAAATAGATAATATTGTTTTTCAATGCTGTACAGAAACGATTGATGATATTGATGCTTATTTTCAAGTTGATTTTGCAGATGATTATGATTATATTAAAAAGATTTTCAATCGCGATGTGGCAGTGATTATTGGATTTAACAGATGGTACAAGTGTAAAAATAGAATAGTGGCACTTGCTTTTACCATATTTCCAAGTGAAACAGCTTCTAAATACCAAATGAATCTTAACGATCAGCAAAGCCTACTAAAAATACTTGAAGAAGATATTTATAAATTAGTACATTCATCAACAATAGAAATAAAATTCACAAAATTAGTTCCTTCTTCTTCAGACTATGAACTTCATTCAAATAATGATTTATTCGTACTACTAATTGAAAGTATGTATGACTCTATGGGAAATGTTGTAGTTCAAAATAAGTTTTATATTCCAACCGAATATAGTTCTGTTAAAATTAATCGAATAAATAAATAAATAAAATACTTATATTTACTTTTTTATTATGATTATCTGTTAACTATTGAGGCACAGGTGAGTTACATGTAAAAATAGATCATGGCCTTACTTTTATTTGCAAACTAATTTAAAGTCGTATTTTTTATAAAACTCCTTCATTCGCCTAAACTTTCATTTTCGTTTGTCACCAGAGATAATTTAATAGATATATTTTAAAAAAGGATTTCCAGGATACATAAAAGGGGAAAAGAAGAATTGACTCTTTTACGAGAACAGCAACGTTCTATAAGGGGTGACTATATCATTTCGGGAAAATTGTACTTTAGACACAATTTGGCCCGTTCCCTATACGTTAAGAAAACAACTATCCATTAACGGTGCTCAAATCATATGCGAAAATTGTATATGATCAAGACCTAAAACCCCAAAAAACTTAAAATAGAAGGCCCTACATATTATATATGACTAATATGTAGGGCCTTCTATTTTTGGTAATGAGTTTTGAAAATGGATTTAAACAGTATTTTTCTTTATTTGGGTAAAAATAAAGAAATAAAGTCCTATAAACGATTGTTTATGGGTTATGTGATGAGCACAATATTTTTATAATTTAACGTTATATTAATCCAATAAAAAGATAAATTGCAGTTCCCCAGATAAAAAGGGCGGAGCATTTGTTGAATATGTTCATTAAACCTTCTGTACCATCTATCTTTTTCATGACTGTACCTGCGAGAATTAATTTTGGCTGTGTGGCTCCTTGTGAAAATACAAATACATTCTGTACCCCTAAAGGTAAAATAAGTGCGAATGCTAAGATTATTCCATGAACAATAGCTTCCATTTATTCGGATGAAATTTCGAAATATTTAATAAATTAATTATTTAACAACCACTTCATAAGGTACACGTTTTTTAATAAAACGTGTGCGTTCTATGTTAGGGTTTAAGTCTTTTAGCACAGCTACATCTATTCTTGCAGGAGTAGAAGCCATGCATATGATTAAAAAAGAACAGATTGATTTACAGGATCAGTCTGTTCAAAAACAGAAAGAATTTATCCATCAATTATTCGGGCTATCAGCATAAAATACAATTCCGCTAGAAATATATGTGCTATATTCTCTTTTAGTTTACCTTCGTACCAGAACCATATTTTGTTAATATAATCATTTCTGCTCTCTTATTTTCTATCAGGTTTCTTATTGTTGTACAATTCATTTCTACATTCATTAGACAATACCCCGTTTTTTATGAAGAGCGAATGTTCAACGGATTACTCATAATGTGGAAAAATAACCAGAATTTGCTTGATTCAAAATCTAGTTGCTTTAAGCTATCAAATCAAATTTTCGCAATATTTAAGGATAATGTTCTTGTAATCACAGGTTTTTTATCAAACTTTATTACAAAGCAACAGCATTCACGGCAAAGTTATGCTTCCCTTAGCGGCAACTTTATGGGTAAAGTCACATCTCTTTTCAAATTCAATTATATTAGCACTTAAACCTTATTTTACCTCTTATCCCATGAGATATCGGATGCTCTCTTTTCCAAATTACATTCTAATGGCTCTAATTCTGTAAGTCCATATTTTCTATTTAGTGCTTGCAATATTAACCAGTTTGATACATGAATATTATTACTTAAAAATGGCCCATGTAAATACGTACCTATCAAATTTTTGTACAAAAGCCCTTCCTTTTTTTCTGTTGCATTATTTCCATAACCCTGTAGAACTTGACCAAGATATTCAAAAGAATGAAACGTTTGGCCACTGTGGTTTTCAAACCCTACTATTCTTCCAAACTTTTCAGATTGTACTCTTACATTCCCTACTAGTCGATTCAATGAGTTTGTGTTCTTACATGATGTATAAAATGGTAATACTCCTAGGCCTTGTATGATATCACTGTTTGCAGTTTCATAATACTCCCCTAATAGTTGATATCCTCCACAAATACACAATGCTGCTAAGCCATCCTCTATTGCTACTTTCAATTCTTTTCGAATTGAAAATAATTGTTCTTGGACTATTTTCTGTTCATTGTCACTCCCTCCCCCAATAAAAATTAGATCAGCCTGAGATATAGGATAATCTTTTACTTGTTCCACATAATGAATATCGGCTTCGATTCCTCTCCATTCTAATTGTTTTTGTAGAATGGTCACATTCCCTCGATCGCCGTATAGATTAAGAGTATTGGGGAAGTAATGATAGATAATTAATTTTTTCATAGTACCTCCTGATGTTAAAAACGTAATCAAATCTTATATATATTTTAGGGTAATACCTAATTTATATTGTTATTTTTAGTTTTAAATCTTTATTCGGTGCATTTGAAATCTATGTGCGCGTAGTTAAGTTATTAGACTAAATATATGTAGATACCATCTTATTTATAAAGGAGACACAGTTCCTTTAGTATTTAAAAATTGTCGGGCAGTATTTAATCCTGTGTAATTACTAATTACAGATGTTTCATTCCCTGCCACAATGCTATTCTGTAAGGCAGTCGAAATATTTGAGATAACTTTTATTTTATTTATAGAAATCCCCGCGTATTTTAAACGAACTGCAAGGTCGTGGGCACGTGTTCCTGCACAAATTATATGGCTTACATTGGAGTTTGCTAATAGTTCATAATCAACATCCCAAATCCAGGAGATATCTTTTCCATCAGCAAGCAAGTCATTTAATATAAAAACATATTGTTTTATCCTCTTATTTTGTATGCAATAATCTAACGTACAGTTCATCCCTTGTGGATTTTTAGCTAGGTTTAGATGGTATATATTTTGTGAAATAAAAAACTGTTGCATACGTCCATTACTCGTGTGATATTCTCTTAATCCTTTTTGAATTTGTTCATAACTAAAACCTACAAACTCTCCAATTTTTATAGCTGTTAGCATATTATATGCATTGTATTCACCCTTCAAATTGGAAGTATAGGATTGATCTTGTATAGTAATCGTTAAGTTGTTTTGTGATTGAATTGAGGTAACCTCAAAATCTAATACGGGACCACTCATGGAGCATGAACAATAATATTTTCCGAGGTGTCCATAGTGCGTATATGTATATTTCAATAGGCTGCCACAACAACAACAATAAACTGCATCTCTAATATTACTTTTATGAAAATCCCCTACATTTTCCTTTAAACCAAAATACATGGTCTTATTCTTTTGTTTAGTAAAATGTCTACTATATGGATCATCACCATTTAACAGCAAGTAAGCATCACTAGAATGAATAGCGGTTTGTAATCTTGAAATCAGTATATTGATTTCTCCGTAACGATCCAGCTGATCTCGAAAAATATTTGTTACAACAATCAATTGAGGCTCTATTTGTTTCAAAACTTCGGTCATTGTCAATTCATCGACTTCGAGAACTGCCACTTTCATGCCTTTTATTTTCCCTCGTATATTACTTTTTTTTATAAAAGCAGAGGTAATTCCCTCTAATAAGTTAGATCCCTCTATGTTACTAATATATTCAATTTTATTGGACTTAAAAATAGAAGAAACTAAATTACTAGTTGTTGTTTTCCCATTTGTACCCGTTATCAGAACTACGGTTTCCATCTGTTTTGCTAGTTTTTGTAATGCATTCTTATATAAGTAATTTAGAATTTTCCCTGGAATGTTAGACCCATTAAAACCTAATTTTTTACTGCTATATCCTGCTAACTTTCCAACCATCAATCCTATATAAAATAACATTATTAATCACCATCCTTGCTTGTCTCCTTCTAATTATTGAAAAAGACACTATTAAAATTATTAAAAAGTTCTATGAAAACCCAGCGCTATAAATTTCTTTTACATACCAAGTGAGCTAGGGTGCCTGTTCTCTGATAGAATAGTTCCTATATCATACAATCTTGGGTTTAATTTTAAAGCTATACGAAAATGGTCTATTAAAAAGTGACAAATTGATTTTCATTGTCAGTCTATCTAAAATTAGAAAATCCTCATTAACAAAATGTTAAACAGAAGGTTCCATTAGGAACCTTTTATTCTTTTTTTTGATGTACTATAGTTCTTGCGCTAGAACCTTTCATTCAACTTCTCAAATCCTAATCTAATCATTAATATTTATCTATTGTGGCCCCAAGTGAAGAAGCTCTAATAAATTCTTTACTTTGATATTTCTTTAATTCATCAGGAGTACCAGTTACTACCGCTCCAACAATCTTCACTTTTTCTGGGGTCAATTTAGGATTATCCTTTTTTAAATTTGTTAATATTTCTTTTGCTTTATCAGCATAATCTCCATAAAAATCAGGGGATTTTAAGGTGCTTATAAAAAATTCAGGAGATTGCCAGTCGTTTTCTGAGTTATATGGATAACCATATATTTTTCCACGATTAAATAATCCTCCTACTTCTTCTTGAAGTTCCTGCTGATTCATGCTATTTATCTCTTTATCTGATTCAGTGTCTATCCAAAGCCATTCTGTATTTTGTTTGTCTAAAAGATTTTGAACATCACTAATTGAATACGGACGATCAAAAGATAGCGCATATTCAACATATTTATTCGATCCTATTTCATCAAGTAAGTTTAAATCATTAGGAACATGCTTATATTGAACTTTTGGATGATAAAAAATAAGCTCTCTTTGTCCATTTTGACTGTTATAAATTTCCCAGCCTTTTCTTTTTTCGTTATAATGATTAATCCAATTAGAAGATTCTTTTTCTGAATAAATAAGATTATAATGTCCTGTTAACGATTCCCAAGGTATGACACGTTCTCCTATTTTTTTCGAATATTTGTGAGTTGCGTCAACGGAAAAAGAATTCCAATTATAAAATGATGCATGATGCTCAACATTAGGTTCAGTAATAGATAACCATACTCCTGTAGCATTATCTTTCTTTGTCAGACGCTCAGATAGCCAATAATTATTCCCAAAACTCAATCCACCATACAATGCAATTAATACACTCCCGGTAATAACTACATTTTTTATAATTGCTTTTCTTCTACTTTTACGCATGGTTTTTTCAAATTCCTTATCATCTAGAAAAAATTCAGATTGATTTTCATCATTCTTTATGTTCATTTTGCATCCCCCTATATATATCAATAAAGTATTCTTTAGCTCGAAATACAGTTGTTTTAACAGTTCCAGTAGTGACTTCAAATAAAAGGGCTATGTCATCATAACGTAAACCTACTACATATTTTAGAATTAATACTTCTCTATATCTTTTAGGAAGTAAATCTAATACTTTTCTTATTTCATCACTCTGCTCTTCTTTTAAAAGACAATCATCCGGTAAATCAGATTCAAGATTTTCTAATATAGATAATTCTATTAAAAATTTATCTTTTCTTTTTTCTTTTCTCAAAATATCATAGCTTTTGTTTATAGCTACTCTAAACAGCCAACTTTTCACTTTTTCAGGGGGAATCCCTTCTAAGTTTTGGATATATTTTAAAGCCGTTTCTTGTACAAGGTCTTCTGCATCCTCTCTAGATATTCCAAGTTTTAATAAATAATTAAAAATAAAACCTAAGTATTGCTTTAATCTTTTTTGAAATACATCATCTCGCATCTCTTACCTCCTTCTATATTTATAACGTTTAAGTTTCTATTTGGTTGACAGGATAATCAATTTTTTTGACATAATTTTAATTATTATTTAAAACAAGAACAGTTCTCATTTATTGAATACATCGCAAGGTAATCTTTTTTCCTAGACTACTAATTAAAGGATTCTGTTGCAAAAAAACTATAAAAGGTAGATATACTATAATTGAAGGATTACTATGGCGGTGTATAAATACGGAAGGTTAGGGGGAGATACTTCCGGCTTTTTTTATTTGATAGACTTCCAATTGATGTCAAGGTTCAAAGCCATTCTTACATAAATTTGTATTGCAGAGAGGTAGGTAGGCAATACACAAATTCTAATGTAACCTGAACAATCAATTGGAATTAAAATTATTAAGTATGCTGCATCCTTAGTTATTTTAATTACCTTTTAAATCAATAGAACAATATAGATACATCCATTGACCTTTAATTTTCACATGGGTTTTATAAAATGGCCAAAAATCCTTGGTTGACTTAAGAGGTTCTGGTACAAAGATTATTGCTTTTCAATTACAATTACTAGATTTGTAATCTAGTATTATTTCGACAATGGAATTAATAGTTTTGTTTTGAGCACTATAATAAACCTCTAATCCTTTTCTATTCTTCATAACTAATTTTTGAGATTTCATCTTTGATAAATGCTGTGAAACAGTAGATTGTGGAATACCCAGCATATCTACGATTTGTGTTACATTGCATGCTCCTCTTGTAATTAATTCTTTCAAAATTTTAATTCGTATTGGATGAGCTAATGCCTTAAAAACTTCTGCGTCTTTTTCATAATTTAACAAACTAAACATCTCCTTTTGAATCAATATATGTTTATAATATTAATAATTTATTCTGCATTGTGTTTTTGATTTAATTAGTTTTTTATTTTTTCAACATAACCCGGTATGCTCGAGACACTCTTATTCTCTTTTTTTACTTCCTACAATTCATCTGAAAATGTTGTATTTGGATTTTTCATATAATACATAATTCCAAAGTCATATTTGATGGTTTCTTACCATATGCTTGTGCTAGGTATCTTGGCTTAACCAAATCAGTGATTTCTAGTAGCAGAAATTGACTTTTACCAAGGGATTAAGTCCCTTCATGTGCCTTCGCAAGAATCCTCTTTGGGCTAGGCCAGAAATTTCAATAATTAATACCGATTGTGTAAACCCTACACCAAATGTATCTACTTATTTGATACATGTTTAACTATTCACCAGAACCTCATGTAACTAATTTTTTTCAAAGAATATTTTCCTATAAAAAACTGCAACTCTACTTGTTAGTTATGTCTAACAATTGGAGTTGCAGTTCACCAATTAGGTTATATTTTACTTGCTATTTAGACACGTACAGCTGTACCGCTTACTGCAACCATTAGCATTCCATCACGAACGACTTCGTAGTCTACATCGATACCAACAATTGCATTTGCTCCTTTTTGCGTTGCAAGTTGTTTCATTTCTTCCATGGCAATGTCACGAGCTTCTTTTAATTTACTTTCATAAGCACCAGAACGGCCACCTACAACGTCACGAACAGAAGCGAAGATGTCGCGTACGATATTTGCACCCATAATTGCTTCACCGTTTACGATGTCTATATACTCAATAATTTCTTTACCCTGAATAGTATTAGTTGTTGTTACGATCATTATTAACACACTCCTGTAATTTTTAAAAATTTATTGTTGTTTGCTATAATCCTATTATTAATTTTAAAAGCTAAATAAACTATCTAATAACCTTACATAAAGATGACAGTTCTGTAAGGATGAAAGAAAACAAGCTATCCACAAAAAACTTGTTTTCTTAACACTAATATTAAAATGCTTTCAATAGTAAAAATAGTTTTTGTAAGTTTTGTAAATACTTTTGTAATTAAAAAAAAGTATAAGCGAATCGATTTTCTGCTAAATTAATTGCAATGTTTGTTTTCGTTCCATCTATATCCTTTTCCTCGTACCGTAAGAAGAAACTCAGGATTAGAAGGACTAGTCTCGATCTTCTGACGAAGACGATTAATATTCACATCGATGACTTTTGTATTACCTACACAATTTATACCCCATATTTTATTTAAAAGTTCATTACGTGAAATTGGTTTCATGGAATTTTCCATTAAATATCGTAAAATAATATACTCTGTTGGAGTTAAATCAATTACTATCTCATCCCTATACAATTCTCCTAGCAGAAGATTTAATTGAAATGGCCCCGAATGAATCAATTCCAAATCCTTTTTATTTTTTTGAATTCTTCTTAGCAATGATTGTACACGTGCTACTAATTCATTTATACTAAATGGCTTTTTAATATAATCATCTGCCCCAATTGTCAAACCGTGTACCTGATCTTTTTCTTGAACAAGTGCCGTTAATATAATAATACCAATATCTTCATTGTTTTTTCGTATGCTTTTGCATACCCGAAATCCATCTATTCCTGGTAACATAACATCAAGTATTACAATATTAACATTATGCTGTTCTAAAAGCTCAAGAGCTTTTTCACCTGTATCGGTTTCTAAAACATTGAAACCAGCACGCTTCATATTCAATGTAATAAAACTACGGATGGTTATATCATCTTCTAATACTAAAATTGTTGTCATACTCACCGCTCCTTTACTCTTGTTGATAAACGGCTATGGATTTGATATAAGTTCTAAGATTCTGGTAGTTTGTTTTTTAAAAACTGTATATACATGAGCTCTTTTTTTATATGTATCAACTCCTAGGAGTCACTATATATGTCCATCAACTTAAAAATCTAGTAAAAAACTGTCATCCTTTCTATTTAGCCTTTTAGAAAGAATAACGTGAAGCTAGTAAAGATTCTTAAGTTGGTGGACATGGAGTGGTATCCCTAGTTTATTCGCCTTATATTAATTAAGTGATAAGACTTTTTCGTCCTTAATCTCATTCTCCTGTCAACTCTACCACCACATAATTTTCACGTGAAAACGAAATATTTTTCATCGTTTGCTCTTAAATTCCCACGTTTTTATATACACCTCAAAACATTTTGACTAGGTAATACAAGTTCTCTTCTGATTCACCTAAATAAAGTTGAGCCTCTTGAAACTCCCCAATCGATTAGCTGATTAATGATGCGTCGCTTTTTTCTTTCTACATGATAGATGTGCTGTTCGAGTTTTTTTGGACCTTTTGCATGCTTGTAAGAAATCAATTCTTGTGTTGCCATTTCTATAAACTGAATATCAGACTCTACAAGGTATTGAATATATGCCGTTTTCGCCTTCATATATTCATCTTCATTTTTCCATCTGTGATGGCTACCGTCATAAAATATAAAAAAGGAGTTGCTTTTCAACGGACTTATCACTTTGATCATTTCATTATTCGGATCAAATATTTCTTTTGCTTTTTTATGTGCCTGTAACACTTTGTCTTTCGAACATCCGCCTACAAGCAAATAATGTGGAGTGATTAAACTCATTTTGTTATTTCCCCCCTCTATTGCCCTCATATACGATCCAGAAAGGATAGGAACAAAGAGCACGCATTGAATCTTTACAAGCTAACATGATTTAAAAAGCATGAAAGGAAGGATAATCTCAAATGGCTAGTGATATATTCTAAAAAGTTGTCCTTCTTCTCACTTTGTACAAAAAACACCTTAAGTTCGGATTAATGAGCTTGTTCTTTATCGTTTTCTGACAGAAGACTCCTTACTCAAAAATGTGAAGGTGTAAAACACCAATTTTAGGTGGGAGATGAATGTCGGTTGGCATAGGCCAACATGTTTGCTATCATTTACTTGTACAGATTGCTCTTTGAAAACTGAAGATATGAGTTTGGTTGCAGAAAAACGTTGCAACCGTAAAATCTTCAACGCTCTATCGCCCACAGTTGCCGAAGTTGCGAAAACCAAGCTAAAAGTAGGGAGTGTGGTGAGTCAACGTACAAGATACTTATGTTCTCACCGTAGGGACTATGGGTAGAGCCTGTGGATAATCGGTGTTCGCAGGAATCTCCCACTTCAAACAGTCCGTTAGGACGTTAAGTGGTGAGTAGTTCAAACTTAGCTTTAATATAAAAGATAGTTCAACTTAAAATGATTATGTAGTTCTCCCCCACACGAATCCAATGGTTTCATGAAGCATTTCTTTTTTCATTTCCATTGTGAATTCTTGGGTCTGCTTTTTCGAATGGATATCTACAATTCCATTCGAAGCAATCATTTCTTTCACCCTTCGTAGTTATGGAGTTATCATATAACTAAATACAATACAACTAACCAAAATGGCATTACCATTAAAAATCCATTTCTAATCCCTATTACAAAAGCCAAAGGATCATCATTACAGTTTAACGTTGCTTTTTTTAACCTGCTGCAACATCTTTTTTTCGGATGGAAGGCTCATAGTGAATCTCCTTATCTTTCAATCTGTTTTCGTTTTCCATAACAAACTACCACCAAAACAGCCTATACAATAAATCACAATGAATTTCATAAAAATTTCTATAATTGCATCCGTCATTCCCCATTCTCCTCTCCCAAGGCCTGTAATACACAAGCAATAATTAGCAAAGTAAGAATTAATAATAAGCTCCCTATATTTAGGCATTTTCTAAGCATGGGCATTCTCTCCTCACAATTAACGTTTATTTCAGAAAAAAAACCAAGCTAAGAAAATTCAGAGAAGAAAAGAGCCCAATTTACCACGTTCTGAGCAAATTGGCTCTTTAATGTTCCAAAGACATAAGCAATGTAAACTCATTGGGTGTAATCTCCCAAACTTATATTCTCCTAAGAAATTAATATCTTCCTAGCCTAAAGGCGAATATCATACGCTGGAGATCTTTTCATTTAAAAAGCTTGGTTGTTCCAAAACGCTGGCGGTAGTCCAAAATAGTACATAATATCCTCGAATGATATTAATATAATCCCCCTGCAATATCAATTCTTTTTTTATAAAAATTATAAAAAAAGAATTGATATTGGTTTTTTCATGACATTTATCGACAAATTATTTACTTTTATCAATTATCAATTTATAATAATTACAACTTAATATACATACTACATAACATGTAATAATTACTTAGTTGAGCATATAGTTACCACTGGAGAGGGGTTGAAAAAATTCAAAAATGATGGACGAGTACTCATGCGGATTAATTTATATAAATATAAGGGGAATGAAACTGTAGAAAAGATGCGTGATTAGTATGCTCTAGTTTAAAAGGTTACTAATCGGTTGGGGAATTTTAGGTGATAAAACAGAGTCATAGATTTAATCGGATGTACAAGACTTGACTTGAGATTTATATAAAGTAGGTTATGACTCTTTTGTTTATTGTCCAATTGGATTTAATGCATAGTATTTTAGGTGGCTATGGTAAATATACAAGATATATTTATAGATTAATTCGAGGACCTTATCTCAAAAAATGAAATACAAACGATTTTTAATTATTGACAAGCAATAAAACTAAATATATATTAAATTATAATAATTATCACAAGAAAATTATTATTATTTATAAAAAGGAGGTTCCACTTCATGAATCCAAATAATCGCTTAACAACAAACCAAGGTGCTCCAGTTGGAGATAACCAAAATTCTCGTACAGCTGGTCGCCGTGGACCGGTATTATTAGAAGACTATCATTTAGTAGAAAAGCTTGCTCATTTTGATCGTGAACGTATTCCAGAGCGTGTTGTACATGCACGTGGTGCAGGTGCTCACGGTGTATTTGTAACAAAAAACAGTATGAAGCAATATACGAAGGCAGCATTTTTACAAAATGAAGGAACTGAAACGCCTGTATTCGTTCGTTTCTCAACAGTTATTCATGGCCAAGGCTCTCCGGAGACAGCACGTGATCCGCGTGGGTTCGCTGTTAAATTTTATACAGAAGAAGGAAACTACGATATTGTAGGTAACCATTTACCAGTTTTCTTCATTCGTGATGCAATTAAATTCCCTGACATGGTGCATTCTTTAAAGCCAGCACCTGATACAAATATTCAAACGCCAGATCGTTATTGGGATTTTATGACGTTAACACCAGAATCTACTCATATGATGACATGGGTATTTTCTGATTATGGTACACCAGCAAACTATCGTGAAATGGAAGGCTTCGGAGTCCATTCATTTAAATGGATTAATGCAAAAGGTAAAATTATTTACATTAAATATCATTGGAAACCACAGCAAGGTGTACGAAATTTAAGTGCAAAAGAAGTAGAACAAGTACAAGGTAAAGATTTCAATCATGCAACTCGCGATTTATTCGATGCGATTGAAAAAGGAAATCATCCAAAATGGGATCTACACGTACAAGTGATGCAATTAGATCAAATGGATTCTTTAGATTTCGATCCATTAGATCCAACAAAAGTATGGCCAGAAGATTGTTTCCCACTCATTGAAGTAGGGACAATGACACTAAATCGTAACCCACAAAACTTTTTTGCGGAAGTAGAACAAGCGGCCTTTACACCAAGTGCAACTATACCTGGTATTGAACCATCTGAAGATAAACTATTACAAGGTCGTTTATTCTCTTACCCAGATACACAGCGTTACCGAATTGGTGCAAATTATTTGCAAATCCCTGTAAATTGCCCATACGCAACTGTTCGTAATCAACAACGTGATGGTGCGATGCAAGTAAATCAAAACCCATCTACAATAAACTATGAACCAAGCCGCCATACTGAAAATCCAGTTGAAGACCCAACATACCGCGATTCTACTATGAGAGTAGGAGGCTATGTATCTCGTGAAAAAAATGAGAAACCGAACGACTTCAAACAAGCCGGTGAGCGTTATCGTTCATTCTCTAAAGAAGAGCAAGACAACTTAATTGCAAACTTAACTAACGACTTGAAAGACGTAAATGAACGTACGAAACTACTAGCTATTTGTAACTTCTTCCGTGCAGATCGCGAATATGGTATTCGCTTAGCAGAAGCATTAAATGTTGATATTTCATCGTATGTAGGAATTTCTACAAAATAATAGCATTTTTAATTTTATTTTATCCTTAAATACAACCTAAAATATGCTAAAAAAGAAATTGTCTCAAAAATTTGTTGATAAACAATTTTTTAGAGACAATTTCTTTTTTTAATTCCCTTCAACAATAGATAGGAGTATTAAAGCTTCATTAAAATTTGTGTATCATTTTCAAAATGAATAGGAAAAATGTATTGACTGTATTTTTTTGTTATCGTTATAACAAATTTCGCCAAGATTCCCTATGCATAGGGAATCTTGGCGAAGAAATAATTAACCTTTTATAAGAATACATAAGAAAAAACAGATAGTTAATTGATTTTAATTGTGTAAAAACTACATATCTATAAACAGTGCTAAGAATCGCTAAATAACTCTCATATCGAGGAAGGTCCTGAAGAAAGATTTCAAGGTATATGATGTTGAGGATATTGATTTGTGGGTATGCAAGCGTAAAAAGTTTTATCATATGAATTAAGTTTACTTTATAGAGTAGAGAAATGAGATAGAATATTAGATTTTATGAAAAGAGCCCTTAGGAGATAGGGGCTCTTTAGGGCACGCCTAATCACATGAATTGATTAGGAGGAATATAAATATTTTAACATATAACTAGTTGACTTGAAGGTAACAAAAAAATTACAAATGAAAATTCCCACTATAAAAAAGATTCAAAAATATAGTTTTATCTATTTCATATGTTGTTTTCCTTTGAAGTACCTCATGTCTGATTTTTATAGACCCTGTTTTTTAGAGTTTAAATTTATGTAGAAAACCTTGCAACAGAATCAAAAATCTTATATTTTCTTCTTTAAATCAAAATGGAAAACATAAGATTTCTTCAACTCACACAATATACCTTTTAAAATCACCTTTGTTAACTTTTTGTTACCTCCAGATAAGATATCTATATGTTAAAATCAATCAGTATCCCACTAATTAATTTATTTAGTTAGTTAGAGAAGTTCTCTCAAAGAGCCCCTATTATCTAGGGGCTCTTTTCATTTTATAAACCTATTATTTATTTCTTTTAAACGATTACTTAAAATTATTTTACTTCTACTGTATATTCCCCTGTTCCGCCACTATATTTATATACACTTAAATAATATTTCCCTGGATTTGCATTATAATTTCCAAGCAATTTGTTTCCATCTCGTTTTGTGGCGTAAGTTACATAATTATTTAGGTCTGATTCAGAATATAACACCCAGTTTAGTCCGAGATTTTGTTCGTTGGTAACGGTAATTTGTAAATCTTTTGGATCCTTTACATCGATAACAAATCTGTCAACTTGATCTTGATCGTTTAAGTTTCCTCTTAATAACGTGTTCAAAGATAGTGGGTTCGCTGTTTCAAATGAATTATTTGGTTCTTTCTCTACAGCCGTATCTTCTTCCGTATTCACACCGCTAAATACAACATCATATTCAAATTGTCCAACATTATTAACACGGTAATTTACAAAATAAGCAGTCAATGTTTTATATCCAGTCCACTCTTTTGCTGAAAGGCGTTTTAACATATCATTTGTTGCTTCATTCATTGCTTTCCAATCCTCAATTTCCCCTTTTGCCGAACTTCCAGTATAGGTACCCTGTAGTGTAAATGTATTAAAGAATTGTGATTTATTCTTTGTTACTTTCACATCTTTTAACTTTACTTCATTAGAAATCTCCGACGTAACATCTGAAAGCGATTTTGGATTGTGCTGCATTAAGTAATCATCTGATACCTGAGGAATTGTATACTTATCACGATTATTAATAAGCATTTGCATGTAAGATTGATATTCTTCATTTAATTTATTATCGTTGCTTAATGTAGAACGGTACGCATCGTAACTTGAAACATCATTTGTACGTATTAAATCATGCATTTTATCGAACATTTCAGGACGGTTATTATACATATATGATTGCAATGCAAAGGAATAGTTATAAAAATCCCACGTTCCATATTTCGCATTTAATGTTTGTGCTGCTGTATAACGTTTTGTAGGATCATTAGATAGTCCACCAATTATACTTTTTCGTGGTACTACACTATCTAATCGCGTTGCACCTGCAAAGAACTCTGCATTCCCTTCTTCAAACCATGTTAAACGTTCATTTTGATACATTTCCCCTTGTCCCCATAATCCCGGAACTTCGTACCTTCCCTGTAAGTAGTGCGTAAATTCATGGCGGAACAATTCTTCCAAACTATAAATACTTTGCTCTGGTGTACGCTCATATGTAAAGAACGTCCCTTTCCCTTCAATATAAATCCCACCATTATTCGTTTCATATCCATACAGTTGACGATTAAATTGATATTCATTTGGACTATTATAAATAACCATCGTTAGCACATCATCCGCATGTCCACTTTCGAGTGGTTTATCACTACCAACTGTACGATAAAATTGAGAACGTACTTCTTTTGCAGCCCAGTAAAGACGTTTAATTTTCTCTTCGCTAACCTTATCACCTGCTTTAAAGACAATTGCTCCATCATCAAACGTATACGTTTTCGGTAAATATTTCTTTTTACCATCTTCTCGAATTTGATCTAAATTTATTGTTTTTCCGTTCGCATCTACCCCTCCGTAATTTGTAGTAATTTGCTCTGCCGCAACAAAATATTGCTCTCCTAAATATGGATAGATTCGCATTGCGTCTGTAACAACTTGTTGTCCTTTAGTTGGCGTACTATGAAGCTTGCCTAAACGGCCAGCATAGTAAATTCCGTTATTTATTAACCATCCATTTTTATCTGTTACAGTACCAATTAGCGCAAACCGATTAATTTCATTAATAAAACTATCGATGTTTCGATACCACATCGTATCCTTTGGCTCTTTTCCAGTCGTGTACATATATGTCTGAATATCAAAGTCAATTCCCTTCATCAACTCATAAATAGCGTCTCCTTTAGTCCGGTCTTCAATAAAAGTTGTAAGGTTATCGTTATATTGTTTAAAAATTTCGCCTGCATATTGAATAAGTTCAACATCAGTTGATGCGTTCCCAATCAACATTCCATAAGATGAAATAACTTTGTTTTGTTCCGGTGTACCAAGTTTAAAGTTCGGGTTTTTTGCAATTGTCTTTAAAGCAGGTAAACATTTATCATGATAGCTACGCTCATTTAGTTTGCTTAGTTCATTATGGTAAAAACCTAAATAAAATGCTGCACGTAAGGTTTCTACTAATGTCTCAATCCCTTTCGAATCATCTTTCGTATAGGATTGTCCTTGTTCTGCTAGCTTATCAATTATTGCTTGCATGCGACTATCATCTTGATAGAATTTAAGACTATCACTATTAAACTGGAATAATTCCGGAATTTGATACCATTTAATTGTCACAAGAAGATCAGTTAACTGTTTGTTACTTAATTGATTTAATTCGGCCATCGAATATTTTTTTTCTTCAGCTAACTGTTTAATATTATTTTTTTGTACTAGTGGACGCTGTGATAAATCAGCTAATTTTAACCTCTTTGAAAAAGATGCATGTTCTTGTACATCCGAAGAGTGTGCCAATTCATCAACAGATTTTTGTATTCCTATCGGTTCCATTTGTAATACACTCTTCACATTTTTTTCTTTTGTCTCTGCTTGAATATGTAAACCACTGCATGATATTGTTACAAGTCCAACACCAACAATCAGTTTAGAAAATTTCGAATACTTAACCATACTGTTATCCCTCCGTTTAGTCAGAAGATTCTGTTTTTTTCTAGTAGATTATTCTATTTGTATTTGTAAATCGTTTCCTATAAATACAAATAGAATAGTAATAAAATAGTAGCTTTTTACTACGATTAATCATTCATAATTCTTATTTTCAATCCTCCTTCTTTAAATTTATATAAGCAAAAACTATGCCAATATTATTTTAGTGGATAAAGAACCGTTCTTTATCTATGTTGTCAATTTAAATGTACACAAATAATTTTAAAATGTATAAAAAAATTTACAATGTAAAATTTTTTATACAAAGCTTCTTTTCTTCTATACTCAGTCAACTTTAAGGATACAGCCAAGATACATATTAAAATAAGTTACAGTTTTACTTTTATTCCATGCACCGAGGTACAACTATTTTAGGAACTTTTTAAGTCTGTGGCCAAAAGTAATTATCATACCTGCAAGAACCAACAATATGCCTATTGCTGCACTGTTATTTGTAGTTGCACCTGCTTTTGGAAGCTCTTTATACGTATCTTCTTTTTCATCAGAATTACTGTTGTTAGAGATATTATTAATACCATTTTCTTTATCTTTCACTACCACTTTTTGTATTGTAATTACCTCATTACTACCAGAGTCACGACCAAGGAATTTTACCTCGGAAGTACCAGTTTTAAATATATCTATTTCACCAAAATGTCTTACTTTATCAGTAATATCACCATCTTCTTTCTCAATAGCATTAACCCCAGACATTGGTGCAAATTTGTCTCCTACATTCATATTCACTTCAGTAGGTGCAGTTAACTCAGGCTCTTGAATCTCAATAGGTTTTTCTTTTTCTTTAACTGTTACAGTTTGTATTTGAGTTGCCAAATGACCTGCAGAATCTTTAACTGTGTATTTAATCGTGTAAGTGCCAGGTGTATTTGTATCTACTTCACCTTCATATTTTATTTCTGATGTAAGGTCACCATCTTCTTTATCAGTAGCACTTACATCTCTCATTGGATCAAATTTATCCCCTTCCGAAATTGTAGTTTCTGAGGATACTTTTAGTAATGGCGGCTCATCTTTTATTTCTTCTCTCTCTTTAACCGTTACCGTTTGTTTTGCGTTTACTTTATGACTTTTAGAGTCTTTAACTGTGTAAGTTAACTCGTAAGTGCCTGCTTTAGAGGTATCTACTTTACCGTCAACTGTTATTTTATTAGTAAGGTCTCCGTCTTCCTTATCAGTAGCAGACACTCCTGACATTGGGTCGAATGAATTACCTATATTAACTGTCGCTCCAACAGGTACTGTAAAATTCGGTTCCATATCTGGAATTTCTTCTACAATTACAGGTTTAGAATCTGTGGCTTCCCAAATAGGTGCGGTTAATATCGGATAGTTCAAATCTTCTATTTTTTGTCGGGTTTCTTGCGATGCTTTCAGTCCCCATTGATCAAAAAACGGGAGTACATTTTGTTTCGCTACTTTGGATGTATTGTAAATGAATGCTTGAATTTTTTCTTCATCCGTTTTTGGAAGTTGATCCTTTGGTAACTCTCGATATAGTTTGTGAAGATTCGGATAAAAATCTTCACCATATGCGAGATGAAGTTGCCAAAGCATAACAAGTTTCACAAACAAGTCATTAATATTTTTATAGTCTTTATCTGTTTGTTTTAAGTATGCAAAAGCTTTATCGTAATCACCTGATTTTTCTAAGCGCGTCGGTTGATTCGGGAATAATCGCTTTTGTGCAGCTAAAGAATATAGATTAACAGTTACTTCACCCATCCCTCTTAAATCATTCCACGTCCATGGTTGTTGTTGTCTTGCATGTCCCGCTTCGTGCATTTGTCCCTATCCAAATTTATTTACATTTAAAGCACTTTCGATTGCGTTACCAGCAGTAGTAAATGCACCTCCATCTAGACTTGCATACATGCCCCATGTTGGTCTGTTAGGGTTTTCTATAAAGGCCCAAATACGTTGAGTCGAACGATGTAAAGGATTAGGATCTGTTTCAGATAATCCAGATATTTTATCTTGCGCTCGAATCATTTCATCATATGTTTCTAATAATGGGATAGGATCTTGATTTACTATATGCCTCTTTGCACTATCTTGAGTAACCGTAAGTACTGCTTTCTTTGATTTTAATTGAACAGCATGTGCATTTGGATACTTGTCCATCATCGCAATCCAGTCTGCTTTCGTATGCTTTCCTAATTCAAAGAACGGGACATGGCTCCCGCCTTGTACGACTTTCACCTTAACTGTTCCTGTAGTTTGATTATTATCAAGTCCTAATAACCCACCATTTGGAGAGGAAATCTTATTCGTACCAGGAGAAAGTTTAATTTCTTTTCCCCATTCTTTATCATAGCCATGTGTTCCAATAATCGCTCTAATCTTATTCGTTCCTGATACTTCAACTGTCACTTCTTCATTCGGTTGTATATAAATTCCAGTTGGTATATAGGTTTTTTGTTCACTTCTTCTCTCTCTTGTTGCTTCATCCTGATAGCTTCCTGTAGCTGGTAGGTCAAACTCCCTTAGTTCATACTGGTTTGTAGTTTGCTGATTAACTGTTTCAGCGTGTACATTTAAATTGTTTGTTATAATAGGTGTAAATAATGTAGTTGCCAAAATAGCAGATGTCGCAAGTACTTTCATCGGTTTTTGAAATATATAATGATTCCTTTTCTGCATATAAATAATCCTTTCTTTTTCAATTTGTTCCATTAAACTCCTTTTGTTGAATGAATGTAATTAATTTCAATCTCCTGGCGAGTTAACATTTCTGAAATTTCAGAAATGTTAACTCAGAAATCTTTTTATAGTTTAATAAATATAAAACATACCAGAAGAAAGAAATTTTCAACCCTGTTTATACTAAATAATTACAAAAGATAAGGTATGAGAATGAAACAAACTCATTTCCTTTTTTCTTATTAATAAGAATTTAACATCGAACAAGTCTTACTGCAATATAATTTGACAATTATATCTTTTTTTCGACAATTTTCTTATCCTACTAAATGAGTAGTCTCACATCTCTTAACAAAAAATTTAAAAAATATAAGCGACTTATCATAAGTCGCTTATACGTAAAAACTTATTTTATTTTGGTCAATACATCTCAATTGACTCACCGGTCTTCCCACATGCTGATACACCATTTTATTCTCTAATATTCCGATTTCAGTCAAAAACATGACATACTTTCGAATAGAAACTCTTGAAACCCCTACTAATTGCGCCATTTCATCTGTTGTAAACGTCCGTCCATTCAGTGACTCAATTTTCTCCCAAATTAATTGTAACGTTTGTTTCGTTAACCCTTTTGGAAGCTCTTTAGTGACAATAGGCTCTCTTTTTTCCTTTTGTAAAATTAAAGAATCTAATTCCGATTGACTAATTTTTTGTTGTTCTGTCATGAAAGTAAGTTTTTCTCGATATATAGTTAATGCCTCTTTAAATCTTTCAAATGTAAAGGGTTTAATTAAATAATCTACTACGCCATAATGTAATGCTTTTTTAATACTTCCCATATCATGTACAGCTGAAATCATTATAATATCAATTTCTTTCTCTTGATTCCGAATATACATTAAAAGCTCAAATCCAGTCTCTTCAGGCATAAAAATATCAAGTAATACCAAATCTACTCGCGATTTCTCTAATACTTCTATCCCATCTTTAACTGAGTTAACTGCTTGAACAAGTTCAAACCCTCCTACTTGTTCTAAATAATGTGTATTTAACATTGCTACCATCGGATCATCTTCTACAATTAAAACTTTAATCATATTTGCCCCTCATCCCTACTATTAGGTATTTCAATTGTTATCTTTGTTCCCTCTCCTAACGATGAATGGATATAAATCTCCCCATTTATTCGCTGTGTACTTTCTTTTACAAGATATAAGCCATAACCGCGATTATCTCCCTTTGTGGAATAACCTTTTGTAAACAATTTATCCAGCATATCTTCTGGTATCCCACTGCCTGTATCTTGTACTGTTATCATTAAGGCATCTCCATGTTCTATTCCAACTTCAACTTGTTTTTTCTCACAATTCATTACTGCGTCAAATGCATTATTAATTAAATTTCCAACAATCGTAATAAGTTCATGGATGATACAATCATCATATATATCTGGTAAGTCCGATTCTTCACTTATAATTAACTTTATATTTTTCTCCCTAGCATAGCTAAGTTTACCCAGTAAAAAACCAGCAAATACTGGACTTTTAATTCTTTTCATAACCCCACCAATTTCATATTGATGTTCTGATACCATACGACTTACATATTTCTGCAATTCTTCATACTGTTTCATATGTGTTAGCCCTAAAACGACATGCATTTTATTCATAAATTCATGAGATTGAGCCCGTAATGCTTCCGCATATAGCTTAATGCCAGTTAGTTCTTCCGCTAATTGTCTAATCTCTGTTTTATCACGAAATGTTGCAATTGCGCCAACTATTTCTCCCTTTACGTATAAAGGAACACGATTCGTAACAATTGTAATCCCATAAACAGTTTGTTCCTCGTTTAATTGTACATCTCCTGTTTGCAACACTTCTTTTATACGTGAATTCGGCGTATACACTTCAAGATTTTTACCGATAATATCTCCTGTAAGTCCACCTTTCTTTAATATTCGTTTTGCTTCATTATTTATTAAAGTTACATTGGCATCTTTATCTACAGCAATAATACCCTCTTTCACCGAAAGTAACATCGCATTTCTTTCTTCAAGAATTTTCGCTATCCTATGTGGCTCAAGACCAAATAAACTTTTCTTTATATGTCTAGCTAGCAATATCGCCCCTATAATACCAACTAATATTCCTACTCCAACACCGATATAAATAATATGTCTACTTTTTTTCACACTCTCTTTCACATTATCAGCTGAAATGCCAACAGCGACCGCACCAAGTTGCTGACCTGTTTCAGCAAAAATAGGTACGAATACTCGCATAGAAACCCCTAAAGTTCCTTCTGCAAGTGAAACATGTTCCTGTCCCTTCAATGCAGGTCCCTCATCTCCTCCAATAAAATGATTACCTATTTTCTTTGGATCTGGGTGAGACTTTCTTATTCCGCCCATGTCCATAACGACAATAAATTGAACATCTGTATTTTTTAATATCCTATTTGTATACGTTTGGATTGCGGAAGTATCTGCTTTGCCTGTTAAACCATCGATTACAACTGAATCTTTCGCCACAATACGTGCAATTATTTTTGCTTTCTCTGCTTGGCTATCCTCTGTTACCCGTTCTACATTATGACTAATTAATATATCTGTCACAAGTAAAGAAAACATTACAACTGTACACACTAATAATGTGATTGTTTTCCATAAATCCAATAGTCTTTTCCTTTTTTTCATCTCTTCATTGGCTCCTCAATTCTTCTACGCGATCTTTGTTAAATATAAAATAAGTAAGCTGTTATTATACTTTAAATTTACTCGTTATTTTTTAAAGTTTTTCTGTCGTTTCTTCTAATTTTTGATTAGCTACAAAATTTATCCTATGAAAAAAATAAAATAAGAAAAATTAAACATTATCATTATTTTTGTAGCAAGGATTACAAGATGATTACTTTAGTAAACTTATACTTCTCACAAAATACTTCTAAATTACTCATAAAAGTTAATCTATCGTATTGCCATCTAGCTAAGAAATACAATCTTCCATAAAGAGCTGAATCCTTATAAATAACTGTATAGTTATAAAGTTTTTTGATTTTATGAATACCTCAAAATACTAAATTGATAAACATAGGATGGAACCCTTAATTAAAACAGGGAAAGCTCATATAGGTAGGGACAGAAAATAGATTAATACATAAAAAAGGCTCCATTGCTGGAGCACTCAAGAAATGATATACACAAATGAATTAAAAGAAAGAACAGACAATTAAACTATACAAATAACTCATAAATAAATCTATATATTTTTTTAAAATTACATGTAAAAATTTTAATTTGGGGTACTTCTTAAATATTACTTTGTTCGCTCAGCTACAAAAGATGAAGAAAACAGATTGCTATCTATTTGGGACGGACATAATTCTTATTATGTCGGTAAATCCGGTGAAATACTCAAATAGATATTATAAGCATAAAAAAATTAATTAATATATATCCATTTTGTCAGGTTGCTATAAAAAAGCTCCCTCTCTAGGGAACTTTTTTATTATCTTATTCAATGGTATATCGGCTATCTTCTGAAACATATAAACTTTTTGAATTAATTTCTATACTACAATCCCCTAATCGCCGCTTTACTTCTGATAGTAATTTTTCATTTGCTTCTTCTAAAGAACTTGCTGGAATCACCGTAGATTGTGAGCTTGATACTTTACCACTATACATCACTGAAAAATTCAATTCATATTGATGTATCAAGATTTCTCCACTCCTTTTTTCCCTAAGTTTTCTCACAGATCATTCTTATTTGTTGATTACAATTATAATTTTTGAAGATAGATACACACTTTGATACATATCAGATTTTTCTTAGTTAGGTGATAGCACACCACAATCTTGCATGTCAGCGATACCAGAAATGGACTTCGCCTTTGGTAGCAAGAATCCTACTGACGTTAGTCAGCTGGCCTCTTTAGGGGTGGGTGTGTCAATTAATAAAATATATGCAATAACTTTAAAAAAAATCATTGTTCCATCTCAGTTCCCTCATAAATTTATTTAAACTATTTAAAACCTCGAATAACATATCAGATTTTATATCAATACCGAAGTTTATTGATATATAGTAATTCATCAGATACAGAAATAGATATAGGGGTACCGCCAAAAAAACACGAATTTTGTACGCTAAACAAAGAAAGTTGCTCCTTTTTTTACTATATTGTAGGAGGAAAATATTTGTGTAATGTTTAAAAAATTTAGTAAAGTAACTTTGTGTGCTAAAATTAAGTAAATTACTTATATCAGATAGAGAATAGTCTGTTAAAACTAAAAGTTTCTTAGCTTCTCTAATTTTTTCACTTTGTATATATCTACTTAAAGACATGCCAACCTCTTTTCTAAATAGGGGGCACCATATCAAAAAAAGAAAATTGTACATTAAGGAATATTTTTACATATCATTAAGAAATAAAAACACAGAGAAAATGATTTTCCCTGTGTTTTTATTTCTGCTTTATTCTGCTGCTTTACGATTACTTGATTTATCAATCTTTCCTTAAACACAAGTAATTTTACGATTTTATAGTCAACCTCTGAACTGGTATTTATCGCAAATAAATACATACAAATATAAAAAAATGGATAAAATCACTTACAAAAATTCCCACTACTCATTCATGAATCTTATGAATTCACCACTTTATACACATTAAGAATTCCATTCCCAAATAAACTCCTCCTGTTTTCAACAGGATCCACTCCCCATTTATACAAATATTCCACCGCTTGATTAGGTTTATCCTTTAAATTTCGCTGCCCCACTATTAACGCTAACGCACCCGATACTTTCGGAGCTGCTGTAGAGTTTCCTGCATCATAAAAATAATCTTGATCTGGACCAGTGCTAATTACTTTTTCTTTCTCATACATTTTTTGCTCGTCCCAAATATTAAAATCGAACTGTTTAAATAATCTATTATCTCCTCCTGGAGCTGCAATATCTATAAATCCATCTCCAAAGTTAGAAAACAGAGAAAGTTCCTTCGATGGTCCTATAGAGGAAACCGTCACCACACCTGGTAAGGATGCCGGAACATCTAAGAGTTCTCCATCTAATTTTATGCCATCATTCCGTAGTTTTTTTTGCAAAAATTTATACATTACATCTTTATCATTTACATCAAGCGAATTATTCCCAGCAGCTGCAACAACAATGCTTCCCTGTTCTTCCGCATACTGAATCGCATCTTTAAATGCTTTAATTTCAGCAATATTCGTTTTTGAACCTTGTTGTTCAAGATAAGCTACACCATCAATTAAATAGTCTCCTAAACTCACATTAATAACATCTACATCATCCTTAGCAGCTTCAATAATCCCTTTAACAATCCACAAAGATTCAGCTGTTCTTTCCCCAAATACCCTATATGATTTTATCCCTACATTTGGTGCGACTCCCTTTAATTTTCCATTAGCAGCAATTTGCCCTGCAACATGAGTTCCATGTCCTAATTTATCAGTTAATTCGTTGGAATCCCCTGATTCATCACGCTCTTTCCCGCGAAATCCATTTTTCGGAACTAAATTTTTAGAACCTTCTACAATATTATTTTTTAAATCCGGATGCTCCATATCTAATCCTGAATCTATAATACCAACTGTTACATTTTTAGAACCAGAATATATCTTATAACTTTCTCCGTTGTTTGTAATCCCATGCATATCCCACTGCTTATCCCATAAAGAACCTTGCAGATTCATTTCCATCTCTTTTTCCATATTCATTTTCGAGCCTAATGTCCGTAAAGATGGATTGTATGTATCAATTAATGAGTTTTCACCCAACACTTTGACTTTTTCTTCATTCCCCTTCACCTGTAATAGCCCTAACTCCTCAATAGAATAGACAACTTCTATATGATTTTTCTCTGCCAATCGGACTACATCATTATAGTTATCCGTTTCTTTCAGTAGAATAGTGTAATAATTATCTTCTTCAGCAGCACTAACGAAATCATAAGGTAGTAAAAAAATCAACAAGACCATAAACAGAACTATTGTTTTTACCCTATTAAAATTTTTCATTCGTTTTAAATCCCACATAAATTCCCCTCCTGAAATCCTATATTTAAATATAAAGTTACAACGAAAAAAATATCATTTGCCTCCAAGGTTGTCAATATAAAGAAAAATGATCATTTCATCGAGAAACAAGTTATTTCACGTGATTAAAATTTAACCTGATAAAAAATGGAAATATTAATCTTTTTTTCCTTTTTTGTAAAAAAAGATTGCTTCTTCCAAGTAGTGCATGTTACATTCAAATAGTTAAGTTTAACAATAACCGGATAACTTAATATTTAATTTTAGATTTAAATTAGGGAGGAATTTTATTATGAAAGGCAAAAAAATCATTGCTAGTGCACTAACAGTTTCTTTATTATCTACTGGATTCATTAGTACAAAAGCTGCCGCTGAAGAAGTAGGTAACAATGTACCAAAGCACACAGCACCAGTACAGACAGTTAATTTCAATCTAAAAACAACAATGGAAAATAACCTTTTAGTTCAATCTATTAGTCCTTCGGACCTTAAAGATATTGAAGGAATTTCCGAATATTTCAATTTAACACCTGAAGAAAAACAAGTGTTTTTAGATGCCGCAGCTAATAAAGATGATAGTGGTTTTGAAACTCGTGGAAAATTAAGTTGGGCTGCTAAAGCTATTAAAAAATTATGGAATGAGCTTCCAGGTCCTGTAAAAGATAGACTAGGAAGACAAAGTGCCTTAATTACTATCGCAAACAGAGTAGAACATTATACTGGCGCTTTAGAAGATGCGATTTATGCTGGTGTATTAGATGTTGTTGGTAATCCAACAGCTGCATGGTGGATCACTAAATCAATCACCCTATTACTGTAATCAATAGATTTTACTGGTTAATTGGGTAGAAATTTCATATAATTTTTGTAGTTACATCATCAACTGCAAAGGAGTAAAAATGAAAACTCAAACTTCAAAAACAAAATATTCAAGTTACATATTTAGATTTTTAGTTTGTTTTATTGTCCCTATAATTGGTTTGATTTATATTTTTGTTAATCGGAAGAAATGGAGCAAACTTGATATAACCTTTTATCTTTTGATTGCTTTAACCAATCTTTCTTTAACTATAACCGTTACATTTTTTACACGTGACTTTTGGATAATTTCTATACATAATTTGATTTGTTTCATTATTTGTATAGTCTTTATCTTATGTAAAAGACGGTCAAAGTAATAAGGACTAATAATTCACAATCAATCTAACAAAAAGCTATTCTTTCTATATATTCATAGAAACGAATAGCTTTTTTTATGGTAAGTAAGTAATTATAATGAGGGGTTAACGCACCTATGCCCATCTTCTGAAAAGGATATCAAGGCAAAGTATTCTATAATAGGTGTAAGTCAAGTCGCTTTATATGGAAATTTAGGGAGATTTAAAAAGTTGAAAAGGCGACTCTTTAAATAAAAAAGAACTGCCTTTTTATTTAAAAATATTCCTTAACGTACAATTTTCTTTTTTCGGTCGTGTGACCCCATAGATACTATTTGTAAAAAAGCAATAGGAATATTTAATAAATATAAAAAGAATAGAGGAATTTAAAATGAATTGGGAACCTATTAATTTAAATAATCTTTCTAAAGATGATGCAACTATTACTGTAGAAAAAGCTAATAAAATAATGATTTTCTTTTCAATTATAATTACTTTGTTTGTGTTTTTTTTGTATAGATTTATTTGGGGAGTAAGTACATGGGAAAATTCTATGCAATTTGTATTAGTTTGTTTAACAAGTTTTGTTTCTATCATTATACATGAATTGTTACATGCAATTGGATTTAATTTTTTTGGTAAAGTAAATTGGTCTGATATCAAATTCGGTATAGTATGGAAATCTTTAACTCCTTATGCTCATTGTAAAAAGGCAATAGGAATAAATGCTTATCGTATTTCAATTTTGATGCCTATTGTTATTTTGGGTATTTTACCTACTTTTATAGGTTTATTAATTGGTAATGGTTTTATAACTATTTTAGGTACTTTTATGATTTTAGGAGGATTAGGGGATGTTTTAATTTTTTATTTAATTTATTCTTATGATGCTAATTCTATAGTAAAGGATCATTCGGAAAAAATAGGTTGTGAAGTTTTTTATAAAGAAAATATTAATTGATATTACTATTAAATGTTATTTTTTAATGTTTTAGAAAGAAGGTTGGAAAAGTGTGTTAAAAAAATTTAATTGGATACAACAGCATGATTTAAAAGATTGTGGTCCAGCATGTCTTGCTATGATTTCTAGACATTACTTCCATAGTTGTCTATATACAACTATCGTATCACATTTAAATTAAAATACGGCTCTAAGAAGAAATTGAGCTGATCCTTTTGAAAATAAAAAAAAGACGCGATAAAGCGCCTCCCATTTGGGTAAATAAGAAGTAAGGTTTCCAAGATAACTGAAAAAATAGAACAGATGCTTAGATTTTACCAGTTTTTTTCGCTGAATGAACATGCATTATTGCATACTAACGAAAATTTTATATCTCTACATTTATTTATGTATTTTTAGCTCATTTCTTTGTTCTTCAACTATGTTCAAAATGAGACAACTATTACTACATAAAAAGCAAAAAGAATTAAGTGAATATAAAGCTATTTACATGATTCAAGATCATCTGTACTTAGTATATGAAGCTATACAAAAAGACACCCAAGATGTATCAAAAATTTCCCTTCGTCTGTTTGACATCTTACAGAAAAATGGACGGAAATCCCATCGATATGAGAAAAAGACAGTCTTTGATATTTTAGGTGTCGTTTATCAGTTTACTGTATCCAATTTAAAGCAGAAACCTGCATAATCTTTAAAAATATACCTTATCCAGGTTTATTTGGTATGCGTATTTTTAAAAACAAGTAAATAAAATATCAAGCATGTAGACAACAAGAACGGAAGTTCGTGGAAAATTCAACCTTAGCTTGATGGGCATGTACAGCCGAGATATACACGTATCTCGGTCGTACCTCTATAACTTTAGTTTGATGGCTATGCCCTTATTCTCTTATTTTTGTGGCGAAACAGATTCCACTTTTAATTCTTTTATCCCTTCTTTTAATGTGTCAGCATCTGTCCTTAATGTTTTCCAACTGTCTTTAGCCGCATCCAAGTTATTCTTTAAGAATTTAAATCTATTTTGATCAGCTTTTTGAGATGCGGTCTTAATGTGTCCAAGTACTCCCGAATATTGAGAATCTAAGTCATGCCACTGCGTGGACATATAAGTAAGAGCGTTAATAGCATCATCAAGTGCATTATGCATTTCATTAATATTATTGTAAGCAACTCCAACTACACGATTTAATGTTACTTTATAATCTACAGTCTGACGTAATTCTGCTAATAAAGGCTCTAACTTACCTAAATTATCTCTTGCTACACCCACTATGATACCGCCGATTATCGGTAGGCCCAAAATGGCACCCTTCATTACATTAAACCCATCAGATTCTAGTTGTTTATAATAGTTTACTGATCCTAAAACTTCATCTAGACGCTTTTGATCAGCCTCAACATCTGCACCTTGGTTTTTTAAAATCGTCTGCAGGAGATCTTTATTGCTTCCAAATGCTCTAATATCTCGTCCAATAGCTTCTCTTAAATTAGTTAATTCTTGTATTAATTGTTGTGCAGACTTTTGGTTTTGTTGAATTTCAGCTCGTAAATCTGTAATCCCTTCTTTTAAAGTCTCTTCATCCCCTGTATTAATCGCATCTACTATTGTTTCATAATAATTTTTAAATGTTGTATCGTATTCAATAATGCCTGTTAATGTATCTAAAAGCTGTTTTTTTACTTGAGTATCCCATGTAATGGCATGTGCTCTTGCATTTTTTTGATCTTGTATAATTCTACCAGGTAAATCCACATATCCATTAATATTAATTCCTTCAAAATTCACATCTGGATTTTTAATTAACATATAAGAATAGGCATTCATGGATTTTGCAAATAATCCAGCCTTTTTCAGTGTTTCTTTCATCTTCCCTTCATCTGCTGAAAGTGACGTATCTCCATTGTTGGTTTGTTCAATTTCACTTGCAAAAGCTGCTACTGGTGAGACTACTGAAGTTGTTGTCATAGTTAAAAGAGTCGATGCAACGATTAGTTTGTACGGGATTTTTTTCATCATTTTATATTCCTCCTATATAGGTCTTAATTTTCAGTTCTATTCTTGTTTAAAAGCGATGTCTTTCGAAATGAATTCTGCATCTTTATGAATATCATTCCAAACACCTCTTCACTATAATTTTTTTACAACTTTATTCATATATCTTGAACTTGCCTCTCTCCTTGCGCATTTGAGAGAGGAGAATTCTTTGGGATAGAGTTTTAAACTCAAGAAACTCGCATTATTATTTATTTCCATAGAATGTAAGGACCTTACGCCCCTCATTTAAACACTATATTTTTAATAAGTAAACAATAAAATGCCAACATTTATATTTGATATTTCAGACATTTTATAGTCATATTAAGAAAAATATTATATCTTAAAAATCAAATACTTTTAATCACTTCACTAAGTGAAATAGTTATACGCTGATAATGAAATCTGAAAATATAATAACCTTCATTTGGCTATATGAATCTCTTCAAAAAAATGTTTTTAATATAATTTAATAGTAAATTTATATATAAATCCTTTTTATTTAGATATGCAAAATTACATGTAAATATAGGGTTCTGGTGCAAAGATAAAATGAAAACCAATAAAATGCATATGTTCCTAACAAGGGCACGGCAACGATTACTTTTTTTGGGGGCCACGGAAGAGGCTTTGCACAGCATGGGGCTATTTTCCTTAAAGGAAGTTGTAAAAACGCCTAAGGAGCATCTTCTAATAAAGCGGTTTGGAAAAGTAAAAGGTGAAGAGTTATATCGCTTTTCTTATGGTATTGATGAGAGCCGGATTGCAAATAAATACATTCCAAAAAGTACCTCTATTACAAAAGGACAAATCTTGTTAGAGGACTGTTTCAGCCCAAATAAATTAAAATTACTTCTTTTAGAACAAATTGAAGAAACTTGTTTTCGTTTACGATCTATGGATAAATGCTGTCGTACGGTTGAGCTTTCTATAGGCTATAGCAAATACATCGGTGGAGGTTTTAAACGAGCGATCACCTTAGATCAACCGACATGTTTAACGGAAGATGTCTATGCTGCTTGTTTAAGCTTATTAAAAAAGTTTCACTCTGGTCATCCGGTGCGCCAAATACACATTACACTAAAGAATTTGACCAGGGACGATGCACTTCAAATGTCACTGTTCGAAGATACTTCCCAAAAAGATACTAAAAGGAAATTAGCCAAAACAATGGATAGTATACGGCATAAACATGGTAAAAATTCAATTATGAGAGGTATTAGCTATGTTAAAGGTGCTACACAAAGGGAAAGAAACGGAAAAATAGGTGGACATAAAGCCTAAGGAGGAATACAGATTATGATTGATAGAGGTATGATGCGATGGGTTTCATTTTCAGCCATAAAAGAACAATTTGAAGGATTAAATGAAATGTATGAAAAACAAAACGAAGTACCGATGCCTATTTTAGATGAACAAAAACTAGATCTTATAAATGATATTGTGTGTTGTGCAATGGCTGAAAATAAGCAAGTAAGTATTTCATACCAAAAAGAGAACAAGGTATATTCCGAAGTGGGTTATATTCATTACTACGATATGGCCTGTAATGAATTAAGATTTAGGAACCAATGTGATAATGTACTGTATATAAAAATTAATCATGTTACAGATATCCAATATACATAACGCTTAAAAAATTATGGGATGGGGGAATTATGATGAAAAGTCAAAAAGAACTTATCTATCATTTTAGAGAGTTTTGGGATTTTGAGTATATTTGTTTGGAGAAAAAAGGCTTGGGGTTCCCAGAATTAGAAGAAGTAATGTAGAAATATCACATGTATAAATCTGATGAGAATTTAGAATTTAAAGAGTGTTGGATACATCGTGAATTTGTGGATGGAGAAGAATTAAGAACAGTTCAAATTATATATGAAGATAGTGAAATTAATAGGGTAGTTCGTTTATGGGGATCTAAGAGAAATAAAGATGGAAAAGTTCTTGCAATGACAATGGATTTTTTAAATATGGAAACTAAAGAACTGGAATGTGAGATAGATATATTAAAGAAAGTTGAAGATAATTAAGCATTTAAACACACCTTTAGAATTGAATATCCGAGTAAGATTTCATTAGTTATTTGAAAACATAATATTAATATCTTATAATTTAATAAAATCTATTTAACATTATAGTTTATGGAGGATTCTGTATTGGAAATTGTTCACGAACCACCCTATAGTTGGCAAGATTTAGAATTAATAGTTACGAAAATATTAAATGAATGTGGATTTGATGCTGAGCGTGGCAAACAGATATTAACGGTAAGAGGTACTGTTGATATCGATGTGTTTGCAAAGGATATCAATAGCACACCTTCATCAGAATACCTAATCGAATGTAAATATTGGAACACTAATATACCTCAAACGGTTATTCACTCCTTTAGAACAATTGTTAACGACTATGGTTCACAGCAAGGTCTAATCATTGCAAGAAATGGGTTTCAATCAGGAGCATACGAGGCAACTAAAAACACAAATATACTTTTACTTTCTTGGAATGAGTTTTTATCATTATTTGAAAATCGTTGGTTACAAAACAGAATGAGAAATATACTTCATATAGCAAAACCATTGCATATTTACACTGATCCTTTAGATGTTTCTGCTTATCTCGGCAATCTCACAAAAAGTGAAATATCACAGTACCAAAAGTTATGTGAAGATTATATGGGTTATAGTACTTCTTTGTATAAGATTACTTTTGAGGAAATCGTAAGTATGTCATTGCCAGATAAAGAACAACTAGATAACATTATCCAAACAGCTCAGAAGCATTTTGATGACTATTCTTTTAATAGTTACACTGATTTTTTTGAACATATTGAACAAAAATGTTTGGAGGGAATTCAGTTATTTGAAGAGCTTTTCAAGAATACTGATGCAAAAATCCACGTTCAAAAATATAGTTAATCTGGCTCTAGAATATAAATAAAATGGCGCTTATCCTTGCTGTAGGAAAGCGCCCGATTGTGGAATTATCAATCTTTTTTATAAAACTACAATAGTTGAACGTCACTCGTTTTCAAGATTATTATCTATACAATTTTCACATAGTGAATCTTGCCTTTCATCGAGTATAGTATAACAACATGGGCACATTCCGACTGTATTTTTATGACCACAATTCATGCATATACCTAATCCATGATTATTATCTTCAGACAAATTAACGGTCAATTCTCTACATTCTTCACAAACAAAAGAAGCAAAATCATCTTTAGAAACTTCAGGAATTTCGTCTTCTAACAATTTATAAATTAAACTTTCAACTTTGCTTAAAGATGAAATATCAAGTTCATTCTTTGTTTTAGGCAAATAAATCTCTTGATCCTCATCATATTCAGCCTCTCCATTAATATAGTCAATTTTAAAACTTCCTTCTAACTTATCATTATCATAAACTAAAAAATCCACTGTACTAGTAAAACCAACAGTTTCATCTATTTCAGCAATTATATCTACATGTATACTTCTTTTAAGAATGTTCCCTTCAATTTCGAATATTTTTTCATGTTCAGTAAAAAGAGGCTCGTCATAAGTTACTTCAATGTCAGTTCTATAGTAAATTTCATGATAAATGCTTTCAAAGGTTTCAGTAATATGCTCTTGAAATATGCTAATGATTTCACCTGTATCAAGAACCTCTATACCTGCCTCTTCTGCAAAAAATTTCTCCTCCTGACGCTGTTCTAGATAAGACTTTTCAAGTTCGTTCTCCTTTATAAATTCTAAGAACTGAGTAGATGCATCTTTTAAATACTTCTCAAAATTTTCCTCAGCGCCACTTATTATCTCCAATAAGTCCTCCATGCTTTTCTTAAATTTTTCATATAGTTTATCATCAATTAACTTGTTATGTGCTACATGATTTCTGTCATTGCTAAAATTTCTCCACTTTCCACTAAACTCTCTTAGTGTACAAGATAACCATGGAGAAAAATATTCCTCCCAAAAATCTTTTTCTACTTCCATTTGTTCCTCTAGTAATTTTGTTAGACTTTTTTGATGAGATTCAATTGATTTATGATTATTTATAATATCACTCATCATATATTTGAACTCTCCAAGTTCTTGATATGGGTTAAGAGATTCAGGTGAAAAAGGATTTAATTCACTAAACATTGATTGGTTTTTCATCGTATACGTTTTAAATTCTAAAATGTTGGTCAAATCATCAGTATCAATTGATAACAAATGTGCATGAACATTTTTAAAACTTGGTGCTTTGGCTTGATAACCAATAATTCTTTTTGAGTACTTATTAGTTAAGTGAGTCGGCATGAGCTGCCACCAATCTCCTCCTAAATGGTGAGATAAAACGGTATTAATAAGACGTCGTAAGCTATTCTCAACAGAGTGAATATTTTTATATAGATCTTCAGCAAACTCTTCTGATTGATGATCTGTTAGCCAAACACATTGTTTCCAATCTTCTACTAGTAGATCTTTTATCATTATTTTTAAATTATGTAACTCTTGATCAGCAAATTCTTTTTCTCGTGTCTGAATATCAATTTTCAGTTGAAAACGTCCTTCCGCATGAATAAAAATAAAGTCAATAAAGTATTCTTTCTTAGATAAAACTAGATAACAACTTCGCTTAGTTTCTTCTGTATCATAAAATGATAACTTTTTTGAATTTAAACTTTCCTTAATATTATTCATTAATTCATCTGTATATTTTTCGAAATCAAACTCATATAGCTTCAAATCTATCATTACAAATCTAATCAATGTCTCAAACTCCCTTTATTAAAATAAAATTATATTAATTAATTAATTCAACCAATGTAATTGCATAATGAATTAAAACGATATGATTGAAGTTACTTAAAATATAAACGAACGAGAAAAAATAATGAAACTTTATAAAAAATATCATGTCTTTTTTATAAACATCGTAATTTTATTTTAAAGCCACATATTACAAGCCCTCCCTGTTTGGAAGGAGGGTCAATCTTTATTTTGTTTTTCTAACAGTTGAATAAGCCTATCTAACTTTTGCTCAACTGGATCTTGTTTTTTATGATTGCTCGTATGTCGAATTGTACGTATAATCCCGCCAAACAGTGCACCAATGATTATTGCAATAATGATGTAAGAAATAGTGGTTCCTAATGGCATTATTCAGAACCCCCTTTTTCCTTATTGTACCATTTAGAGGAAGTAATATGTTGTGCGATTTGTATACATTAAGCAATTTGAAATTTGATATACTAAAAGAAAAAATTAGGATGATAAAGTTATGCCATCAGAAGAGTTCCAAGCCACAGTACAACATTTTTCTTCTTTCTTATTAGATAAAGGAAGAAAACCTTCTACAATTAAACGCTATGCCTATGATATTGAAGATTTTGGTCAGTGGTTACAAGAATCTAAAAAGCTACCATTACACAATATATGGACGACACTTAATACAGAGGATTATGAAGAGTATTTTAATGATTTAAAGAAACAACGAAATTACTCAGATAAAACGTTACATCGTGTTTATATTGTTCTAAGTAGACTTTATCAATATTTAGACCTACCTAATCCAATAGAAGATATGAATTTTGTAATTCAGCCTAATCGTGCTTTACGTGATGAAGACTTTATTTCTAAAGCGGAAGAAAAAAGGTTAAAGTACATTTTAACCTCATTAGAAGGATTAACAGAAAAACAATGCTCTGTTCGCCCTTTACTTATGGATCGTAACATTGCTGTTGTGCATTTACTCATTAATAATGGATTGTCCTTACAAGAACTTGTAGGTTTACAGATGAAGCACGTCCATTTTGAAAAAAATACAATCTTAGTACCAGGAACAGTGGGTATAGAGAGAACTGTTCTTTTAACTAAAGATGATAAAAAAATATTATTTAATTATTATAAAAGTATTCCTGAACCTGTTCGCCCCAAATATCATAGCAATGATCCATTATTCGTAGCATTCGATTTTACTCGAAAAACTTATCATTGGTCATATGATAACGATGCTCCCAAGGCTTTAACAGAAATTGCTGTTCAAAAAATGATCCGACTGGAAGTTGAAAGGGCGAATTTACGAAAAGGAATTTCAGCACAACATCTACGGAATACATTCATTTTACGGCTAATCGAAAATAAAGTTTTAGAGGAAGAAATTATAAAACAGGTTGGTTTTAAATCTAAGCTTTCGTTAAAAAGATATTATGATTACATCCATTAAAAATAACGGAGGAAGATTCTTTGAAGAAGAATAAAGAACGAAATTCATATTATATAAGAAAATATACTTTGCGGAATAAAAGTATAAAATCCATTGAAGTGGAACCCTGGCGTTCGTTTAAAGAGGAAATGAAGGTACTTAATATTAATGACAGTGACATTTTTCAAATTCAACTGATTGAAAAGCGAGTGTGAATTAAAAACCTTGATAATATCAAATATGATAAAAGAAGAACCTTTTTGGGTTCTTCTTGATAAACGTGGTCTATTCTCCTAATCGTTTCTGTAGCTCTTCAGGTTGACCATATTTTAACCAATCATATATGCGAAATAGTCTCCTAATACCAATTCCTTCTAGTGAGTTTTTATCTGTTATATGCTTTGAGTTTTCTTTTAGAAAATCTTTTAGCTCATCACAATTCAATTTTTCTTTTCCTAACAATGGAATTTCATTAACTGCTATTTTAAGATCGGGGTACCCTTTAAGAACCTCCTTTATATTCTCAAATTGCCAATCCCAAGGTGATTTTTTTAGTTTTAATTTTTGTTTATTTGTTAAGAAGTCCTCATAACTCATTTCCATTTTGTTTTTTATTTTTAGATCTAATAATTCAATTTTTACACTACTTTCCATTACATATCTAAATAAGGGCACATATTGATTAGAGCGGAGAATTTGAGGTAAAGCAAGCTCTACTATTGAATTATAATCATACTTAGGCTCATCTGATAATAGTTCGTAAAATAGCTCATTATCCGACATACCTCCATATCCGTGTTCACTTAAGTCTCTAGTTGTAGAAACTTCGTGGTTAGATTGCATTTGTTCAGCTATACTTTTTACTCCTACACCAATTACAAATTCAACATCTTCAGCATCATCGCGTTCTCCATCTACTACATAAATTTTTTCTTCAGGATCATTTGTTTTAACCAATTCATAAATTTGGGATTTTATCTGCCTCATTACTTTCATGCTAAATTTTCTTTTGTTATGAGCCAATGCATTATACACTTTTTCATAATTATTTGTTTTAATTTTAGTGATAGGAATTGTAATTTTACCTATTGTTAGTGATGAATTATTTTCAAAGGAATCTTCTTCTTCACCAGCTCGCTCAACAAATATAAGTCGATCTTTGAGCTTATCGATATTGTCTTGATCTAAACAGTGAGTAATAGATTCTAATATTTGTTGGATGTTATTATCTGATAGGGAGTATCCAAGAAATACAACGGGATGCTCAATAAATACTGTAAGAAGTTTAGCCGCTAAATATGCATTTCTTTTATTGTACCCTTCATAATCTGAAGTTGTTAATATTAATGAGTCTGGTACAGAGCTACAGCCGTGGATTTTATATATTTCATTAACTTCTAAAGGATGTGAGAATAAAAGCTCCTTTTGACCAATGTATACTTGCATGTCATGTTCTTGAAAAATTTGTTCTAATAGGACATCCCAATTTGTTGTAATTAGACCATCAATTACAACATTTTTTAGAGCTGCAATTTCTTTATCATTCTGTTCATTTAAACCATATGTATACTCTTTATCATTTAAGTATTTTGCAATTTCGACTTTTAAAGGACTATGTTTACTGCTAATTTGATTTTTAAATTTTTTTCTACTATTTTCATACTTTTGTTCTTTCCACCAAATAGGGTGAAAATCATTTGCCATTAATTCAGCCACTTCAGCCCAATCCTTATTTGCCGTAGAAGAGTAGTATTCAAATTCATAAGGCATTAGACTAGAGAATTTTCTCATTAAGCCTTCCCAATTTTCTAGATTTAAGTATCTTTTAGAAAATCCAGAACCAATAAATAAAAACGGAGAGGTATTTATTTTCTTTAAGTGTTCAGTTAAATTGCTTTCTATATCTGTCATGTTTTAAACCCGCCTATCTTCTTTAGAATCTTAATATTATTATATCATTACTGAGTTTTTTATTTTATTTGAATGAAAGTTCATTTTGTTTCCATCCTTAAGTTGATGGATGTGTGGTGCTACCCCATCATTAAACGACAAAAGCATCTAATTAAAATTAGATGCGGAATGTATCAAGTACATTATCTTTTTCTTCTTTATTAATCCCGATGTATCGTAGTGTAATTTGTGGTGTACTATGATTCAATATTTCTTGTAACATAGCAATATCTTTTGTTTGCTTGTAAAACCAATATCCAAATGTTTTACGCATGGTATGAGTTCCTAAAGATTCAACTCCGGCAAAATCTCCGGCTTTTTGTAACTGTCTATAGGCTTGAATTTTACTAATAGGTTTATCACCTTTTCGAGAAGGAAATAACCAGGTACTTTTTAGATCTTCAGCATATGGGAGTACTTCCTCAAAAATGGACGTAATATTTATGATACGCTCCTTTTTTGTCTTTCCTTCTTTTACTTTAAATTCTTTTCGTTTTTTTCGCTTCAGTTTTAAAATTTCACTCGTTTCCATTTTAAGTAAATCACTTACACGTAACCCCGTATTAATACCAATTAGAAATAAAATGTAATCACGATCTGAACAATGACGTTTAAGAGACCATTTCATGTCTTCGAGCTGTTCTTTGCTTCGAATTGGTTGTACATCGATTAAATGCTGCTTTTTATCCATCGGTTTTTCAATCCCTTTATTTTTAATTATTTGAATGTATACTTTTTTGCATATTTTATAATATCAATGAAATTAGATGGAAGTCAATGTTTAAGCATAAATGAAAGTAAACTTTTTTATAAAAGTTTACATTGGAGTTTTGAATCATTTATAACTAATTTTGTAATAAATTTCTCAATATAGATATACTTGTTAATTATGGTTCTAATATTCAAAATTAACAAAAAATAAATTATAATAAAAATATGATGGTTATCCTTTTGTTTACTCCTTGTGCTAAAGATAAGATTGTGTTCCCGATCTTATCTTTTTTCTTTGTATATTTTTGATACAAAAAAAGAATCCTTATCATAAGGATTCTGCAACAGGAAATCATCACCAATAAGCTAATTCAATAGTACAAAGTTCCATTGTGGAACTCCATTTTTTAAAGAGTAGAATTTACTTCTACTCTTTTATTAATTGTAATAAAACCCCAGAGTGGCATCTCATTCCTCGAATCGTTTTCGTACCCCTATTTGTATAAACTTACTGAGGGTTAGTATATATATGAACTGTCACATGACTACCATCAATAACTTTACAAACTTGAAGACAAATTCTTTCAGTAGCTCTAACAGAAATATTTGCTGTCATTTGGACATTATCTTTATCATTTCCCTTTACCCGCTTTAAGGACGCATGTAAGATATTCTCACATACACTACGCCCAAATGATTCATAAGTATGAATAGTTTCTAAATGGTTTTCTATATATTTTTTATCTATTTTTTGCATTTTTTCACCCCTAGTTATTGGTAGTAAAATATACTTGCTAATATGTTCCGTATTTAAGTATGTTGCGGAATAACTTTAGTTTCAATTAATGGAACTAGTTTGCATATTTCTTCTGGACCAATTTTAATCTTCACCATACAACCATTTGTCGTAGTTGAAACAGAAATGTCTGCCGTTAATTGGATCTTTTCTTCATAATCTCCCTTCACCAGCTTTAAGCATTCATTTAAGATTGCCGCACATAAACTACGTCCAAAAGAATCATAATTATTAACAGATTCTAAATGTTTTTCTATGTATTCTGTATCCAATGTTATCATTGTCTATGCCTCCATTAAGTTATTGGTAGTACACTAAAATAATATGCTCAAAATTAAACCATTTTATGTATATAGGAGTCACCATACATGCCCATCAAGCTATGGCTAATAAAAAGAAACCATTTTAAAAAAGGATTAATTAAAATGGTTTCTTTTCTTTTGGAATGTACATTTAAGTAGAGAGATAGCACTTTCAATTGATAGTTCTGTTCTAGCTTTTGCTGATAAATCAGAACGTTTTAAGACTTCATTTAACTCTTGCATTCTAGTGAATTGAGGGTGGTTTGAATTATAGATACATTCAGATGAAAACGTAAAATATTCTCTTGCAGATGCGCTAACAATTACATTATATCTCAAACTACTTGAAAAATAGATTCCATAAATAATCCCTAACATTCCCCCAGTCGAATGACCTGCAAACCCCCATTGATCCAAATTCAATGCTTCACGAATAGCTTCCAAATCAAAAATCGTTTCCAGCATACTTAATTGATAAGACTCTAAAGCCTTTTCTGAATTACCTGTTTCTCTCAAGTTTACTAAATATACTCTATGAGTTTTTGTAAAAGTTTCTGCAAAGTAATCTCCTGTTTCATTAAATTCAGAGTAGTGGTGGGTCACACAAAGTGGTTCACCTTCTCCTTTTACGAATACTTCAAAATTCCCATGAGATGTGCTGATTAAATTTTCACGCCATCTATTCATAAAGTTCTCCAATTCATTTTATTTATTAATCTTTTATTTGATTAACTGAGATGAAGTACCTTTAAAAACAAAAATCCTTCACAAAACCGTCAAAAAAAGTTATATTTTTCCTTTAGCTTAAGAAGAAAATCAATAACATTCTTAACAAAACTAAAAAACCTACATACATGATGTAGGTTAATATAGCGCCCGTTAGCGGAAGTTAAAAGTTTTGGGTTTCTTGTTCAATTAAAGCACCCTATAGTTTAAGTACATTTCTTCACAATTTGATTCTAAACACTTTAATTTGTATTCTCTCCTATTTCCCTTTTTTACAAAGTCCCACTCTACTTCAATATACCTTCCACCGTTGAAAAACTGAACAATAGTTTCTGTTTCTTCTAGAGAGAATTTCAGTCATACTATTTTAAACGAATTTATCTGCCTATATGCTTCAAAAGGATTAAGCCGAAAAAACCCAGCTAAAGATGGGAAAGGTCTGAAAATGGAGGCTCTGGATTACCAGTTAAAGAACACCATGGTTCCCAATAAGGAGCATCGAGACTAGCTATACCCCAATCACAGGTCGGTCTGTTAAATCAATTGTAAGGATCCTCTCCAGGCTCAAGATCAGGAGCACCCCAACCTGCAAACCCCCAATCACAAGTCGCTCTAATTGGCTTCCACCACTCTTCAGCAAGACCTTCAGTATATCGTGCAAGATGAAGATGAGGTACAGACGTTCTGCCTGAATCATCAATATGTCCAATCAATTGGCCTGCTTGGACAAATATTCCTGTATGTATTTCGGGAATGGATTTGACGTGATGGTATCCGGTATAGCCATGATCATTACCTTCAATCAGAACCATATTATCCTCATTTGGACACGGTGCTCCCTCAGCACAATGGACACTATTTTGTCTTAGATATCTTACTGTGCCTTTTTCTATGGCATAAACAGGTGAGCCATATCGAATTCCTGGAAAACCAAGGTCCCTGGCACCTAGATGTTCAGGTCCACAATCTTTGTAGCGCTCGACTTTATATTCCGGTGGTACAGCCGGACCCGAATATTCCCAGGCTGGGGGTTCTCCGTTAAAGGGAAGTAACTTATATTTTTTGATAGTCAACATTTCTCACTCCTTCCTCGTTCCCTACACGTTAAACTTCCCATTTTCTATTCTATTCACCCATGGAAAAGATTTACTAACCCCTTTACTAAAAACCTTGCATCAAACACATTTTGATAAAACTCTATCGATTTCTCTAAATTAGAAACAGAAAATAAAAAATGATTAAGGCCTTTTACCGACACCATCTCACCCCAAATGGAGACTTTTTAATATTTCCATCATACAAAGGAAATAAATTTTATTGAAGTATTCTGCCAGTTAGTTGAACAAAAATAATGTATATCCCATACATGTTAAGTTAACATAATCCCTCATTATCGGGAGTCAATGTATTTAGAAGACTACTAAAAGTCCTCCAGATTGTATAACTGGAGGACTTTCGTATTCACATAATTCTTGAAAGCGGAAGTTGAAAATTTTTAGTTTCTTGCTCAATTAAAGTACTTTATAGGTTTTAACATTCCAGCTTGTTTGTCGATGTTTTTAATGTTTTTCCAGATTCATCGAGATAGATGTCTAAAAACGTACCATCAGTAAATTTTATAACTACAGCATTAGTAGTAATAGCAAGATCTTCCACTGTCTTATCTTTCAGTTTTTCAGGTGTAACTTTAAACTTATTCGTTTCCATATTTTATAACGTCCTTTCACTTGAAATTTGATTAAACATCCTGTTCTTCAGTTGAACAAGGAGCAATGTATATCCTATACCTGTAAGGTTAACATAACGTCCTATTATCGGTAGCAAGGAAAAAAGCGGAATCTTATTCTCACAAAGGAACCTTCTTTTTTTGTTCTATGGATCTATGCATTTTTTATACATTCCTATCCTGAAAAGGTTTTAGAGTTCTCGTTTGTTACTGAATTAGCTGAAAAACTGCATAAAATTTTGCATACTCTTAGCGTGGTTTTTTTTCCGAAATGCTGGCGGTACCCATTAAATAGCAAGTGTAGAGATTGCTTGTTTGTAGATTAGTTGTTGTTTACCATGAACCATCATTAGGACGGTAAATTTATCAGTTGCAAGGATCTTCCCACGTACTGGAACGCCATTCTTTAAAAATACAGTGACTTCCCCTTTTTTTTCTTTCAATTGTTCATACATATCTTCTTGTAAATTAAACATGAAATGCGCCCCCTGGTTTCTTTGTATTTACTTTTCTTCTAATACCTGCTGCTTTTCACTGTAGGATATTTGTGATTCCCATTCACTTTCTATTTTTCTAAACCATTTTCCTATTTTGCTTAGATAATATCTTTTTACTTCACCATTAGGAATCCAAATTTCACGTTCCTGTATTTGATTCATCACTTCATGAAGAATCTCATCATGTTCATACTTCCTAGGTTTTCTATAATGTGTTTTTACAAACTGTGTATATTCTCTGCGTAACCAATTAGAAATATGTTGCCTTTGTCTTTGCTTGAGATGTGACCATTTTTTATTTGTTTGAAGGATTTTCCCATTTACATTTATGTGGTTTTTCATCGACACTCATCCCCTTTTACTAGCAAAACGAATATATAACTATCGTATCATATTTAAATCGAAATACTGCTCAAGGTACATATTTCACAAGAAATCTATCCGAAATAAAAATAATATCTCCATTTCACATAAAATAGTATCCAAAACAGACGAGACCGAATCCATTAAGCGGATTAATTAGGCACAAAATTTAATGTAGACATATTGAATATGTAGTTTGTTTTTTATTAAACATTACGGTGCGTGAAATTTTATATCTCCCTTATTGGATAACTTTGCCCATCCCCCGAAAAAGGGGACGGTCAAAGAAACCCAATAAAAATTCCAAATCAAAAAATAAAAAATTATAAATTATAGTTTTTTAGTCAATTATATAAGTGGATATACAATAAAACCATTATGGAGGGTAAAAATGAAAATTTCAGGGTACAATCCACTTATATTTGCAAATTTATATGAATTTGAAATTGCTAAAAGTCTCTTAGAGCAATACAGACATAAAATTGATGAAATGGGCTTAATCATTAAAAAGCATAATTTGCAACAAGACATTGGTGTCGGTTTACTACATAAACATTTTAATCTATTTAAAAATGAAGTAGTGGTTAGACATTATTCCGATAATAAAATAACTATTAAGCCAGAAGTACATCCAGATTACGAAATGGTTCCTTATGTGTTCGGGTTTTCAAAAACCACGGAAAAAGGAGAATTACAACTATTTCCTCTTGAATTCATTTCACTTACTGATAAAACCGCTCATTATCGAGAAAGTATCAATAAAGTTATTCAAAATCTAAAATTCCTTAATGAAATATCAATTTTTTTAAAGGAATCAAAATTAGAAAACTTATTTGGATTGAGCTTACTCCCTTTTAAACTATTTAATGTTAAAGGCCAATTGAATTTAATGGAAACAGAAAATAAACAAGGAAAACGCATTTTAACAATCTCAATTGATAATACAAACGAAATTACAAAAACTAAGTCATCCCCTCAAGACCTTGACACTCTTCTTTGTGCTCATGTCTGCAATCGTGGTCACCACGGCGGTGACTATGAATTACCTGAACTCTCTACAGACGAAATTATACAAACACTATGGTCATTCCGGGAAAATGCTGTTGATGAAGTTCTCTCTTGTAAACATTCTTGCAGACATAACTGTCGCGGTCACGGAGAACAAATACAAACACACGAAGAAGAAATAAAAACACACGAAGAAGAAATAAAAACAATTGATAATACAGACGAAATTATACAAACACTATGGTCATTCCGGGAAAATGCTGCTGATGAAGTTCTCTCTTGCAAACATTCTTGCAGGCATTCCTGCCGCGGTCACGGAGAACAAATACAAACACACGAAGAAGAAATAAAAACAATTGATAATACAGACGAAATTATACAAACACTATGGTCATTCCGGGAAAATGCTGCTGATGAAGTTCTCTCTTGCAAACATTCTTGCAGGCATTCCTGCCGCGGTCACTCTGGAGAAGGCGGAGGTGGAGGCGGAAAATTAGAATAAATCAATTAACCTCCTCCCTTATTAAAACAGTTTAAATCACTGGATAATTTTAATTCAATAACCAGCAGTGAAAACCATCTTAAATAAAAATGGTTTTCACTGCTGGTTTATTAATTGGGATTTTCTGTCTTATCCCTCTTTTTCGGGGGATGGGCAAGGAAACCCTTATTAAAAAAAGCCCCTTGAAAGGAGCATTTATTTTACAAGATACTGTTCTACTTCTTTTATTAATAGTTCTGCACCTTCTGGACTTAATGAGATCTTACCCTTTGCTAATGCTATGTTACGATTTGACACTTCTCCTGTTAATGCACAAACATGACCAGGCTGATACTTCTGTAAAATGATGTCTTCCCCTTCTACAAAAATCTCTAATGGTGATTTTTCTTTAATCCCAAGCGTATTTCTAAGTTCCTTTGGAATTACTATACGCCCTAATTCATCTACTTTTCTAGTTACTCCGGTTGCTTTCATCCAGCATATTTCCCCATTTCATTATCAATTTGTACCCAAGTTATTCTTTACTATTTGTAACAGGCTTTCTCCATACACGAGAAGCATAATGATCCAAAAACTAACGATTATAACCAGAATTTCTTTACACCTTTGCTGAAAGGAAATACGCCCTTCTTCCATTCTACATGCCCCTTTTCTCTACAACTTTTAATATGTTAAAATATAGAGGAAAGAAATCTGCCAATTTCTTTCCTAGACGGTCACTCATGACTTTGCTCTTTGTTTGCTTTTGCAAATGAAGAGCTTTTATTTTGCATACTTATACTTGCTTTCTAACATCGCATAACGCAATAACTTTAATTTTGTTTCTTTTTTCAATGCTTTCCATTCCGATACAGCAATCTTCATTTTCCATTCCTCCAATAATTAAATTTGTTATTTATATAACTTATAAGTTCCAGTTGTAAATCTTTCTAATTTGTTTATCGCTAAATCCTTCATGGACAGCGAAGATTTCTGGAAAATCCGAGAGACACAAATCAATAATTGTATTATCAGTTGTTCTTATATAGTAATATTGAACAGCTCCCTGATAATCTGAATATAAATAGTACTTACGAATCTTATAATTTAATCCATTTTTCTCTAATACCTCATAAAGCTTATTTTTAGTTTCATCCATTACGTCAAAAATGGTTAACTGCTCCATCATTAACAGCTCCTCATTGCGTTAATTTACTAAACTAACTCTAAGAACAAGGTTGTTTCATTATGTTCATTGGTATGCACATTAAACTGTTTTCCCGTAGCTTCTAATGCACTAAAAAGCATTCTTTTATATCCTTGATCCATAAAATCTACACTGATTTGACCATGATTCATAATAAATTGAAGATCAGCCATCATCTTTTTAACTTTCCGTTCCATGTAATAACCTCCTCAATAAAGTTATATAAGTTATATAACTATTCTATTACTCATTTTTCCAGTTGTCAATATAAGTTATATAACTTATAATTATTTTTATAGAGGAGGTTGTAATATGGCGGTTAATAAAGACAAGTACACTCAAATTTTAGTTACTTTTACAAAAGAACAAGTAGAACAAATAGAAAATTATTGGCATGAAAATAAGCTGAAGAATCGAAACGAAGCAATTCGTCAGATCGTAGACAAAGGGTTAAGTCATAAATAATGGCTACCCTTTTTTAATTTCCCTAAAAAACCTAAAAACGCATTTAAATTCCCTTTCTCCCTTTACATGCGTTTTTATAACAAATACGACTTATTATATTAACAACTCCTTCAAAACCTCATACAAGAAAATCTGAAGGGTCATTTTTTTAGTTAAACTGATTTTTTTCATGTATTCTTTAAACAAATAAAAAAAGAGCCGGATTTTCATCACAGCTCATGAATTAATTGGTTCCGTATGTGTACATGTGGGATATTGTGAACAGCCAAAAAACTTATTACCTGTTTTATTCGAATTTCGAATGACTAAATCATGTTTACATGTTGGACATTTCCGATCTGCAGGTTTTACCCCTTGATACACATCTTCAGCCGAATATTCGGGATTGATTTTATTAATTAATTTCTGAAGTTCTACACGATCTATTAGTTTTACATTGCAAGCTTCCGCTAATTCTTTCGCTTGCCTTGTATACACACTGTTCGTTACAACCCAGCCTTCATTTGCCTTGTAATAGGCTTGTGCTGCATATATCTCTTGTACGGCACTAATGCCGACTCTATTTTTCATCCCATAGCGTTTTGCCTGGATGACAATACGATTTTTCCCCTTCAATACCAGATCCGCTCCGAAATCATTTGACTGTTTTGTGACTGTTGGAGAATAACCCAACTCTCGAAAGAGAGCTTTTAAGTATACTTCGAATTGATATCCGTCCATTTTGTCTATATAACGAATACCAGACTTAGCCATTCGCTTTAATATTCTTCGCTCCTGGATCTTTCGGTACATGAATTTACAAATACGAAAAAGAACATAAAGGATAAAACCATATATCAAAATTTGTAATATGTTTGGCATTTCTGGTAGATTAGACACTTCGCTCCACCTCTTTGATTGGTTTCATTTTCTTTGGTTGGGCTGTTTCTTTTGTCTGTTGCTCACTCACTTGTTTCTTCTGGACATCGTTCCAATCCTTTTCATTCGTTGGGATATCCTCTTTAAGATCTACAAAGCATTTCATTGTCTGAATGAAGTCTTTCCCGGCTTTATCATTATCAACTGCCATAATGACCTCTTTAATATCGTGCCCTTCTTTTTTCGCATCCATTAAAGATTGAATTACTGTTTTTGATTTCAATCCATGCATAGAAACCAGGCGAGCGTTTTGGATATTATTTTGTTTAATGCTCCAATGAGATAACATATCGATTGGATCTTCATAAAAATAAATCTTATCCGGTTTACCTACATCAACCGTAAAACCGGTATTGATTTTTTCATAATTCGGGACAATTTGCTTAAAGCTTCCTCTTTTATTCTCCATTTTTACTGTACCTTGACGGTTCATACCAATGACTTGCCCTTTGCCTCCTTCTTCCCTCCATTTAAACACCACATTATTTTTCTTATCCTGGGCGATAAGATCCTTTTTAATCAGCCAATTCACCAAGCGAGGATCTATTTTCCGTTCATTAACCAGATATTCTTTAATCTCTGTTTGCTTATTTACTTCCAGGTGCTTGGGATAACTAAATGGCTGCTGCTCTTTTTTGCGTTCTTCTTCAGCTTTTGAACGATTAAACTCTTTGTAGTCCCCCTTCTGGATGTCCATCACAGCTTGTGGAAATGTCATGTCATAGTACATCATGGCAAAGCTAATCGCTCCATACCCTTTTTCCCCACGACTATTCCAGGCGTATTGATTCCCTTTAATAATGAGACTGTCATGCTCCGTATGACGATAATAGTTTCCTTCTTTCTTAAATGTTTCTCCTTTTGCTTCCAGATATGAAATCAAGTCTACTTTTCTTGCTTTCATCGCATCCTCCGTACTGACACGTGCCATTACGGAATCCCCCCTTTACTCTATAAAATGAAATAAAAAAGAGGACTATTCCCTTTCCTAGTCCTCTTTTACATACATTCAATTTTTATTTGCCGAATAAGAATTTCAATCGCTTCTCCTGTACGCTGTATGATAAACGAGCGTCAAATTTTTTCCCGTTTTTGTTTGAGATAAATCCTTTGATCTGATCCGTTACATTCTTTTCTAATAACTTTTTCACATGGTTACTACTTAAATTTTTACCAGAGAATGTACCAAAAATAATGAAGTCACAGCCTTTTTTGTATTTCTCACATAAGTAGTTACTTTTCCCTACAAGAACCCTACTCTTACACAATGGACATTTACCAATGGTACGATCTTCAGTCGTTGGAAAACGGAATTTCAAACTTCCGTCCGCTTCCATATAGATAGCTGCTGTAAATTCTCCCTTTTCTCCTTGAAAGCCGTTGATAAAATCCGTTGTTTTATACTGAAGTAGCTTCTTCATTTGATTACCAGGGATTGCTTTCCCTTTCATTTTGGCTGGTAACATAAAATCACATCCGTTTTTATGCTCCGTGCATCCATAAAATGTTTTACGATGAAGCATATCCCCTTTTTTACATTTTGGACATTTGCCAAATGACAGCTCCTCTTGCGTTGGAAATTGAAATTTCACTTTCCCTTCATGTAACACGAGATAAGCGGAAAACTCCTTCTCATTGGACTTAAATCCTTTTAAAAGATCTGTTTTTTTATCCTCAAAAAGCTTTTTCGCTTGCGCTTCCGGAATCGCTTTTTCTTTAATTTTTTTCGGTAAGGAGATTTCACATTCCGGATAATTACTGCAACCATAGAAATTTCCTTTATGAAGGATTTTCCCTTTTCTACAAGGGCATTTACACACCTCAATCTGCTGATTCCAAGTATTAATAATGCTATCCGACACCTTATCATCGATTGCACCTAATTGTTCCACCGTGTCTTTTACAAACGTATTTGTTTTCTCCACAAATTCCTCATATTTCATTTCATTCTTTTCGATCATGTAGATCATCCCTTCCATTTCAGCCGTATATGCTGGATTTTTGATTTCATCTACCGGAAAAGCATCTATAAACGCACGACCAATATTAGTGGTTCGAATCTGACTGTTGGTAACATCAATATAGCTTCGCTCTAACAGTTTTGGAATAAACGTTTCTTCCGTTGCGACTGTCCCAATCCGTTTTCCTCTCATAAGTTCTTTCAAATGTTCATCATCTAATTTACGCCCTGCCGTCTCCATAAAGGTTAAAATGGAACTTTCCGTATGAAAGGCTGGTTTCTTTGTTCGAGACTCAATCAAGTCATACTGAACGATTCTAAAAGAATCTCCTTCTTGTAAAATAGGTATCTGGAATGCTTCAACTGACCCCTCTTCTATATCCTCTTGAAACACACTTAGAAACCCTTTCTCTTGTAGGATTTTTTCTTTTGTACTGTATGTGTTGCCCTCTTGATCTATAAAATGTACTTCTCTTACCAGGTAGATTGCTGGTTTCATAAAATTCCCGATAAATCGTTTTACAATTAAGTCATATAACTGTTTTTCTAATGGATCTCGGTTGGTCCCGACATATAATTTTGTTGTTGGGATGATGGCAAAGTGACTACTGACTAATTCATCATTAAAAGTAGAATGTTTTTTCGTAATAGAAGATGGAGTTACTTGTTGTACGAGATTTGCATAGGAACTTTTTTCTAATGCTGCCATTACTTCTTTCACTCGTTCCACTTGTTCTGTAGGTAAGTGCCTGGATGAAGAACGAGGATATGTGATAAAGCCTTCTTCATACAAACTCTGAATATGCTTTTTTGCTGTTTCCGCATTTATCTTCAGTTTGGCGTGAGCATCTTTGTAGATATCCGTTAAGTTATATAATAATTTTGGTTTCTTTTTTCTATTGCTTTCTTTAAATTCCGTTACAATTACATTCGTTTCTTTCAAGCTATCTCCAAGCTTTTGTAGTGGCGATGGATCTATCAGTTGATCTTCCGTTTTCATTACTGGTGATAAACCATTTTCTGTTAGTAGCTTTAAATTGTAATAGGTTTGTTCTTTATAGTTTTGGATAGCGACTTCTCTCTGACGGATTTCATTCAAGATACACATTTGAACACGACCAGAAGCCAATAAGAATTGGTTTCTTGCTAGTTTGGATGTACAGCCCCTTGTAACATTAATTCCTAGGATATAGTCCAGGTATTGCCTTGCTTTAGCGGATTGCGCAAGCCCGTCATAGTCTGTTCCTGGTTCTAATCGGTTTAAGGCTCCTTCTAATTCTGCGGCCTCATAGGAAGAGATAAAAAGACGGGATTCTCGTTTGTCCACACCTGCATGTTCAACTATCTCACGATAGATAAGCTCACCTTCCCTATCCGCATCACAGGAGTTGACCACATGATCTACATCCGGACGATTTAAAAGCTTCACTAATATCTGAATTTGTTCAAGACTATCCGATTTCGCTTTATATTCCGGCTCTAAAATAATTGGCAAGTGATCAAATTTGAATTCTTTGTATCGTTCATCCATTTCTTCCGGATGTTTTAGCTCTAATAAATGCCCACGGCACCAACTAATAATGTATTTTTCATTTTCATAGTAGCCATAATACGGCTTGCTCCCTGGATACCTTTGTGAGTTTCTAAATCTAGGTGATTTTAATAATTCAACAGCTACCTTTGGCTTTTCAGCAATAAATAACGTTTTTCCCATACGTAGTCCCTCCTATTAATCTGCAATTTCAGTTTTACGCTTCCATTTCTTATTTCTTCGTTTTTTCATCATTCTGTGAACGAATAATAACAATGTGTTCAAAAAGACTGCTACAAGGAACATACAGCTCGCAAACAGCCATACATTCATGACATTCTCTCCTTTCGTTTTACAAATGAGAAAGAGGGCTTTTCCTTTTACCCTCTTTCATTTCTAGATATAAAAAAATCACTTTCTGTTTTCTCAATTGAGTAACAAAAAATGATTTAATCTGGCGTTCCTGCTATACAATTTTTCATCGTTCCATTTCCATTGTTTCTCTTTTTCTACTTGATTTCTTTGTAATCCTTGACTGGTCTACATTACCTGGATCAATAGGCTCTCGCTCCTTTTCTTTTTCCTTGTTGTTCGTTTGTTTTCCGTTTAATGGTTGAAAACTTTTATCTACATCCATTTCATTTGAAGTTGTAGACTGATTCACCGTTATTCCTTCTTTCCCAAGTTTCTCATCCACCCGATTTTCTAATTTCACAACGTGTTCTTGGCTTACCAACTCATTATCAATCGAAACATACTTTGTTGTATAATATCGCTCTTCAGCTTTTACACAAGCGACAATACTATCAATATTATCTGGTGTTTCTTCATATTGTGAACGTCTGTATGCTTCAAATTTTCGGCTTAAGTCTTTATCTAATGTATTTGATTCTTTTTCTTTTGAAGGTTGAATTTGTTGATCTAAAGAGACAATAGGTGCATATCCTTCCTTTTTCATTTCTTTATATAATTCCACTTCTTTTTCATTAAATGAGTAATCTTTTTGTGCCTCTGCTTTATCAACTAAGTGTCCATATCGTTCATCTTTTACCAATTCATCTAGACTCATATTTGCATCCTTTTCATAAACAACAAATGACAAATTCCCTCTTCCATCAAAGATAGAACTCTGAACCTTTTCATATAGATCTGGTTTCAAAATGTTATCTAAATAGACATTTTCTCGTTTCCCGTTCTTTTCCATTAGGGAAACGTATAAATCGTCCCGATCTGTTTTATCTTGATTCCATACAGACAAATAATTGATATCTTTCGTAACTGCATCCATCATGTGGATTCTTGCCAGTTCTTCATCTTGTATACCGTTTGCTAATACTTCAATTGTAACTAAGTGATTGGGTGTCTCTTTCGGTTTTTCTAATGGATTTTCTTGTGCTTTTTCCATCGGTTTTTCTTTGTTATTTCTATAATTCATCACTTCATCTCGTAACGCTTGTTTTACTTCATCCGATAAATACCTTTTCTCGTTTAATACTTGTTCATACGGTGTCTTGTAGTCCCCATCCCCCATATCCAAACGATCCATACTCACAAGCTCCATTCTCCCAAAATCTCTATCTACTTCTTTTGGAATGGCAATATGATAACGAGTTTTATCATATGGTACGTATTCATCCCTTTCTCTTGCTTCCTCTTTTGCTTTTTCAATATTTTTAATGACTTCTGCCATTTTTTCATTGGCCTCTCCAAATGGAATCAACTGACTACCCTTAAAATTTTCGTTTTCGCTCCACTGAACTAACATAGTTGGACGATTTATTTCATTTTGATTTAGTGCTGCATACTTTTCTTGATTCGCTTCGTTAAATGCATCAATAAATTCTTTATCACTCAATTTTTCTGCGCCTTCTACCGGCTCAAACGCTCTGTTTCTATCCGCTTGTTCCCTTAACTCTGTAACGGAAACAAGTTCTTGTGTCGTGTTACTTAAACTCATAAATTCAACCAACAAAATATTTTTTTCGTCCTGCTTTTCATTTCTATTTGCCATATTTTCCACCTCTTTTTCATTTATTTGTTCTTTGTCCTTTTCTAGTGTGTTTTCAATTGTTTCAATAAATTCAATCGAAGTTTCATGTACTTCTTTCAACAACTTGGTTTTATCTTTCATTTCTTTTCCTTGTGTCCAGCTCGCTAAATACCCTAAGGAATATTCGCTTGTATCAATCCCAAAATAAGAAGAAACGGCATAAGCTGTCATTTCTGCTTGAAACTCTTTTTCTGGTGCTGTGTAATTCATATGTGTCTCTGCTGTATGAAGTTTGGCATGAGCCAATTCGTGAAGAAGTGTTTTTACATTTTGTAATTCACTGTTTCTAGGATTTAAAGCAACCTCTTTTGTTAAGGTGTAACTAACCCCTTTTGCGACCCCAAGTTCTTGCTTCGGCTCAATAATTTTTACACCGTTTTTTTCCGCAATGGCTTCCATTCCTTTATACAAACTCTTGTAATCTGTAACACTTCCTTCTAGCCAACGATTCGGAAAAATACGAGGTAGATCTTCCGCTTTTGCGTTTGTTTGGGACACGTCAAACACATGGCCGACAGCAAAATATAAGCGACCTGGTTTCACTTCTACACTTTTAGATTCAATTTGTTTTTTCTCATCTTCGTTTGCCTTTGTAACGGATTTCCATGTCCCTTTTTTGTCCTTAAATCTTGCTACAGTTCTGTTTGGAACAAGAATTTTAATTCCTTTATGTCCTACGCCTGTAACAACAGGGAAGCCTGCTTTTTCCCAAAAAGAAAAAGAGCCCACTGCTTGGGCTCCTGGAAATTGTGCTTGTATTAACGAAACATTTTGTGGTGAATATTTATAAAACTTTGCCATAAACGTTAAATATTCTTTCATATCTTCTGGTGTACGAAAATAGCCTTCTACGTTTTTTTCCATCTTTTTTGTTAAAGCTTGAACCTCTTCTCTTTTTTCTTCCGGTGATTTCTTTTGATACTTTTTCTTATAACTTTTACTCATATTCTTCTCCTACACTTTCACTCGCTTTTTGTAATTCCTCCATTTCTTCTTCATTCCATCTCTCAGCTGTATCAAAGAAAAGCTCATGAGTTTTCACATTGATCGGAACTAACATATTCTCTTGATTCATGACATGAACTGCAAGTTCTCTCACTTGTTCTCTTGTAATTTTAATTGTTAGTTCTTCCTCTTTTACAAGCAACACAATATCATCTTCTCCAATTTCTTTAATGACTCCTAATGCCATATCTTCATGAAATAATAACATCCTACTAACCTCCTGTTTTTTTATAAAAAGAAACAATGTAGCTTACATTACATTGCTCTTTGATGCCTCATAATCTAAACGTTTTTGTCGTGCATTACTGATGCGTTCCGCTACGACTTCTTTTGCCATCTTCACGCCCCCCACTTCAATTTTATCTGTTGTAATAATACTTTCTAAATCCAAGTCATTAGCAAAAAAGTATCCATTTAATAACTCAATTAAAACCTGTGTGTTTCTATCCGCACTATTTGCACCAAGACGTATCTTTGTTAACTCATTTTTCAGCACATCGTGTAGATTTTTTGATACAACCTCAGAAATATAATTCAATGACCACTCTATATTTTTTGATGCTTGATGTTCCATACAAATTTTCGATATAGCATCACCAGGATGAGTAATATTATTTTCATCCATGTAGTCTTGAATGTATTGATGGACATTTTCATTCAACGATAACTTCATTCGTATTTTTTTATTCTCCATGATCTAACCCCTCTCATTTTCATATGCATTTTCCCTTTGCATACGCTCATAATACTTTTGATTTTTCCAACTTTCATATTCACTTTTAAAAGCGCCTTCCACTTTTCTCATAGAATACTGAATAGATACATTCTGCTGAAATTTTCGAAATGACTTTGATTTTTTCATGTGATGGATTCTTTTTTGTTCTTTATCATATGCCTTCATTTCTTGTAAAAAGGCGTTACCCATTCTTTTATATAGGTCATTAATTTTATTCGTTTTATAATTTTCATATTGCTTCTTATCATACTTTCCTTCCCCATAAGCTTCTTTAAAGACTTGCACCTCTTTATCTAACTTTTTGAGAAACTGATCGTAATCTTTTTTATGATGATGTTGAATATACCGACTGCTTAATTCATCAATTTGCGGCTTTAATGGTTGAATCGTATTGTAGCTATATTGCCACTGTCTTTTATCACTTGGTAACTGTTTATAGATTTGTAAAAACAATGGCTTCAAATGTTGATTACGCCAATCAAAAACGGAATCTTCTTTTTTCCTTCCCACCATATTGTTTCGAATTAGATCATTAATTTGTTTTTGTTCCTGCTTACGATCTAACAAATTATTTACGACTTTCCCCTTCATCGCATCTAACGTTTTGGGTTTTCTTTTGCCACGTTCTCTCGTTGGAAATGGCTCAACAGTTGCGACATGAATATGAATATTATCCGTATTAAAATGAATGGCTGCCGACCAGATAGAGCTTTTTTCCAGCCCCTCTCTTTTTTGCATTTCTTTCATCGCAAGCCGTGTTACATCCATTAACTTTTTTTCATCCAACGTTTTTGTTTTCTCATCATAAATCCCTTGTTTTTCTAACCAGGGATTATGAAAAGAAATGACATCTTGCCACATGATACTTCCATTCTCATGAGCGGTTTTAAACATTTCCTTTAAGGACTTTTTTTCACTTTCTGTTAAACGATTTGCGTGTTCCGTAAATAGTGCCGATGTCTTTTCTGAATTCCCCATATAGTCTTGATACGTTTCGAACATTTTCGGATTCAACTTCACTTCACTTTTCGCTTCCTCCCGATCTACATAATCAATATAGTTCTGAAACGCATCGGAACTTGGTAACACAAATTTCGTTTTTAAAACAACACCCGGTGTGACGGAAGATTGAACAGGAACCGCATTACTCATTTTCAACATCCTGCATCATCATTTGAATAAACTCATTCATTTTTTCCATTGCGCTATAACAATCACTCATCATATGGATGTTCTTTTCAATGAGATTTTCTAACTCCATTTCCCTTTTATTTTGCTGCTGAAAAAATGCCAGCATTTCAATTTGAGCTTTCAAAAATTTTTGCCTGGATAATCCTTTCCTTTTTGCGATTTCATCTATTTTCTTTACGGCAATTGGATCTACTTCTCTAATTCTGATTTCCACTTTTCCCTCTCCTTTCTGCAAATCTGGGTAGAGATCAAAAAATAGTGAGAAGAGCATAAGGGGTTTTTGTTCCCACCTAAGGTGTGAAGCTAGGCGGAGCCTAGCAAAACGATGGGAACAAGGAAAGAAGTTGAATGTCCCCATTACGTCCCTATCTTTTTTATTAATGTCTCCATCATGTCCCGTTATTTTTTCTTAACGTCCCTTTCATGTCCCCTTATTTCACCTCAATGTCCCCATTATGTCCCTATATCTTTTTTCACTTTTTATTAATTTCTTGTTCCTTTTGCTCTAACTTTTTGATCTTATCTCGTGCAATTTTTTGTTCCCCTTTAAACAATTCCACGTTCTTTTCTGATGATTTTATTTTAGATTCTAAGGATGCTATTTTTGATTGTGTTTCCGTTTTTTCTGCTTCAGTTTGGTACTTCATTTCATCTTGTAATTCTTTTACTTTTTCATAAACTGTCTTCGCACTTTCCTCTTCCAGCTTGATTGCTTTCCCATAATTTTTTATCTTTGTTTCGATATCCTTTTTGTCTCTTTCTATAAAATCTAGCTCATATATTTTTTTATCTTCAGCTATCAGTTCGTCATTCGCTTTTGTTTTTCTTTGATCGGTAAAAATCGTCTGAACTAATTTATTCGGACTTTTTGTTGCTGCATTTTCTTCTTCAGATTCGTTCACATCTTGTGTGAATTTACGAATATCCATTTGTTCTTTTTCACCATTTTTATTGTAAATATCGAAAGCTAACGCTCCCCAATTCGGAGATAAGTCTTTTACTTCTACTACGTATTTTCCGTTCTCCTCATACAATACTTTGACAGGTAATTGAACACCTGGATTTGCTTTTTGCTGTGCTTTAAATGTATATCCTGTTTCCTCATATCCTTCTAATTGAAAGTAAATTTGTATAAAGTTTTTATGTGGATTGTATTCCCTTTTCTCTACAATCAATTTCCCCATACCCGACAACTTAATTACTTTATTTGTCTCTGTATGGAATAGTTTTTCATCGTTTGGCATGTAAATTTTTGATGTCAAGAAAGCGAAAAAACCCAAAAATAGAAAGCTGATAATTGTTAAGTAGATCCACGACTTATTTTTTCTTAGATTGATTCTTTCACTCTTCTTACCAATCGCTCCTATCACACTCTCACCCCACCTTTTTCTTTATAAAACTTTCATATTTAACTCTTCTACACTTGTAACTCGCCATGTTTCATTTTCTTTTTTCATGATGATTCGTAACACATTGTTTACTTTTTCTTCTCGGTTTTGCGTTGAATCTGTCGTGACATTTATAAATTCGGCTAGTACATTTACCTCCTCTTTATCTGGTTCATTTTCTTGTAAATAAAACTTCATTTCTATTGGTTTTGTTTTATACGTATCTCCTAATTCGTATTTATCTGTTGGATAGAATTGTTGTAAAAGTTCTTCACTCATAATGGATTTTGCCTTTTCTTTTCGCTCACTGTACCCTTCTTTTTCTCTGTGAAATGATAATTGTATAAACGTTTCGGCTGTCGATAAATACGCCCTTCTCTGTTGCTCTTGTGCGGAAGGAAGTACCTTATCAAGTCGTTTTTTTAAGTCTTCATTTTGTTTTGTTAGTAATTCATTTGAAAGTTTTAACTGTTTTTCTTTGCCATCACTCATTGATTTTTTACTCAAATAGATATTAAAAGCTGTCACACCTACTACTAAAATTACAAACACAATAAACAAAAATTTGCGTTTATCTTTCATTCCTTCAGTCTCCTATTCTTTTGATTTTTAGAACCTTCTTACATGACCAGTAAATACTTTTTTCCAATACGGATTATTTAAATCTTCGATAGATACTCCTTTATTTGTTTGACAACCAATGAAATGATCCTTATCTACAACAAAACCAACGTGCCCATCTTTTTTATAAGTATCAAAGAATATTACATCACCAGGTTTCATATCATTTGGCGATATCTTTTGACCAATTTTGTTCAGTGATTCTGTATTAACATCCGTTACAGGTCCTAACTCTCTTCCTACTTGCTTAAATGCCCAATGTACAAAACTAGAGCAATCAAATATATTCCTATCAATCTCGCTTTGCTTTCGTCCTCCACCGAAAACATAAGTACTTTTTCCTATCAATGGACGACCAACATCAACAACTTTTACACCGCTACTTCCTCCGCTTCCAGAATTGCCTCCACCACCAGAAACAACAGAACCCGGCTGATAATATTTCAAAACCGCATCAACGTACAATATATCCCCATAACACGCTTGAAACGGAACAGCTTCGGGTCTAAGGCAATGATACATTCCTGTGTGAGCTACTTTTTTGTATTGCTGCTGTGAGAATTTTATGGCTAATTCCTTTGTATATTTACCCCCATTGGAGTTAATAAAATCAAAAAATCCTGTTCCAAAATTGTACGCCTGAAGGGCTGTTTTGATATGATCCATGTCACCAGGACTTGTTACACCAGCTCTTTCTATCGCATGTTTAAACTCCTGTACACCAGCCCAGATACTGTAATCTGGATCTGTAATACAATTAGGTTTTTTACAATATTTCGTATTAAATGCACCCTCGGAACTCTGCATCGGATCGCTGCCACGCCCTCCGCTTTCTTGCATCATTTGAGCAAGCATTAAAGCGACAAATGGTTCCACACCAAAGGCTTTCGCATGCTTTCGAATCGTAGGTTCCCATTTTAAAACTTCAGGCGAAACATTCATGACTTGCCCTTCACCTGTATACGTAATATCACCCGTGTCTGTTCCACTATCACTCCCCATTGCCGCAATAAAAATGCTTACTACTCCAAGTAAAAGAAATGAAAAAAGACCCATCACAAGTAGTGCTAAAGTGATGAGCCATTTCTTTGGTATAATCTTTAAAACTAGATGCATAGTATTAAGCACCTCCCCCGAATAACATCAATTCTTCATCTGTTACTTCTACATGAAAATGAATGTTTTTTACAGCCCCAATACTTAAGATGACATCCCCTGTTGGCAAATGTGGAATCGCTGCAATCTCACTTTCACTTAACTGTCCTGCAAATACTTTTCGTAACATATCTAAACTGTTATTATCTTGCTGCATGATAAATTTGTACTGTGTAAGTTCAAAAAGTTTTTTAATTTCGTCAATCATTTCTTGTGAAGATCCTTCCGGAACAAAATCACGAATTGTATGACTTGCATATAAAAGACCTGCAAAATATTTTCGATCTTCACGACTAAGTTTTGTTAAAAATTGTAGCGCATGGGCGCTTTCTTTTTTCGTATTTATGATATGATGTGCCTCGTCAATAATAATGAAATAACGAACTACATCTTCAAACGCAAGTTGCTTTTTGTTAAAGGCTTTTAATTGAGGCGCACCGTTTGAAATCATTTCATTCCAAAGGAGATTTAACACATTAAAAATCTGTGCCTGGAATACCTCTGGTTTAAAACTGGATATATTCCGTAAAGAAAAAGATACAACCTGTTCTTTCTTGAAATCTTCAATTGTAGTAGGCCCATCAAATAATTCTGCATATGCTTCTACTAAATTTACAAGATTCAATTCAATCAACTCTAAACGATGTTTTCTGCTTTCTCCTAAATTCTCATGGTGTTTTCTATTTTCTACATCCTCATATAATTCATCACGAACAAAAGATAAAAAGTTTGAGAAAATGGGATACTCGTTTGGTGTTCTTGTTGTAATTTCATTTTTCGCTCCTTTTTCGTCATTCCATAATCCCATACGAATATATAGTTTACGAAGTAAATTTTCATATTCTTTAATTTCATCATCTTTTGCTTCTGGTGCAATGAACCGATAAATAATTGTCAGTTTAGATAAATGCTGGGTAAAACTGACTTCCTCACTTTCTGCTGTCTTATATACTTGAAGTGGGTTAATCTGACCTTGTGATCCATCTAACACAATTGTCTTTCCACCTAGCTCTTCTACTGTATCTGTAAACTCTTCTACAACATCAAATACCCGAACAAAGTGACCCTTACTTGCATAATCCACCGTTTTCTTTTTTAACAATGTTGATTTACCCGCACCAGACTTTCCAACCATTACACCGTTATAACTCTTTCTTTGATTGTCTTTATGAAAAATATCAAAAATAACATTTCCTTTTGTTTTCGTTGTTCCATAATACGTACCGTATGGATCGTGCAAATATGAATAATGAAACGGACACCCACCAGCCAAACTGACTGCCGGAATTTCTTTCCCTTTTCTTCGGTTCACATAATTTTTTTGTGTATCAAAGCTCGTTACGAGTGCATCCCATTCATACTCTTGTTCATTTAAAAAGACAGCTCCTCGAAAGTTATAAGATTCTAATGTTTCCATGATCTCTTTTACTTGTTTTTCTAGCTCATCTATTGTTCTAGCGGAAACATAAATACGAATGTGAATACGTTTCATGACCTCACCTTGTTTCAAATCCGTATAGAGAGCTTCTAGCTCTAAAAATTCATTTTTCGCATCGATCCGATCTATATTATCCTTCGCTGTATCATGCCGAACACTTTGTTCACTCATGGATTTATTAATCGATTCAACAACCTCTTTTCGGTCATCACTCATGACATCTAATGTTGTGATAACATTTGGCATATTCATAATTTGCTCTAACCAAAAATCATTTACCTCTGTTGGATAATCATAGACATGAATGCAAGTACCTAATCCATCACCTGTTTGAAAATAACTTTCTTTAAAACTAATTCCCCCTTGGGGCTGAACTCTAGCCACTAAATAAGGGTTGTAACCTTTCTTCTTTTTTAGTTCTTCTTGTTTTTCCTTTTTGGATTTTTTACTTTTGAACGCAAACATATTGTTTCCCCCTTACTACCATATATTTTTCGTTCCTAATTTTGCATTTTGATTAAACAATTTAAACATAAGCTCTAACTTTTTCTCTTCATCCACCTCTAATAGCTCGGTAGAGCGCTTGATATATCGCTTTGCTGCATCTACACGTTCTTTTACGATTAATTCCGTTTCTCCATAAATAAATAAGAAGGCTTCACGATTGGTTCTGCCCCATTCTAAAAACTGAAGTTCTTTTAACTTTTGATTTAAAATTCGTTCATACAAAGGACTGGTACATTCTTTAATTTTTTTCTCTATATAACGTTGTTGTTCAGTTGTTTGACATGGGAAGTTTAAAAAAACGAGTTTAATGGACTGTTTGTAGGCTTGATAAAAATAAGCATGTGAGAAAATAACAAATGCTTGCTCGTCGCTATTCTTAGAGAACATGTCGTCACCTTCCACTTGAAGAATTTCTAAAAACTCCTCATTTTTCAGTTCAAATATGCCATCCTCTGTCATGTCTACAATTTGCATAATTTCCGCAATACTTTTCTTTACCTTTGGTGGTGCTTCTTTCTTTTTTCTAGATAAAAAACCTAACAGTTTTGGATTTTTCTTTTTCGAAACGTCTTTCTTTGGCTTTTCTTTCTTCTGTTTTTTTACTTTTAGTTCTACCTTTGATTTTTCTTCTTTCTTTTTGTCGGGTACCACCTTAACAATTTCTTTTGGTTCAGAAATTGATTCTTTTACATTTTTTTCGTTAAATCGAAATGTATTTTTTTTTGGTCTTTCTAGTTGTTTTGGCTCTTTTTTCTCTACATCTTTTTCGCTGAATAACGCCATATGTGATCCCTCCCTTATTGATCGTTATCAATGGCGCAATATGCACCTTTTCTTCTTAGCAAAGTAATAATCAATACCTCATACATTCGTTTTTGAGGATTCGTACTTGGTCGCCAAATCATGATAATTGCAATAGCTACCATGAAAAGAATAAATGGTAACTGAAAGGACTCATGTACGAAGTTCCTAAGAATCATCGTTACAACTAATAAACCAATTAATAAAAAGAAATCTATTAAATAAAGCACTTTATTAATCCGTAATTCTGTACTGATTTCCTTCGGAATCCGATAGCTTCTCATCGGGATTTCCTCCTTTTCGACAATAAAAAATAAGCGTACGATTACGCTTATTTTTTATCCGTATTCTTTTTATTTTTGTTTACAATATCTCTCCAACTTTTACCCGTATTTTGACCCATCTGATAAAAACGCTTTGTATTCTGTACCGTTTCCGAATTATGAATGCGCTCTTGCACTCCTCTTACCTTTTGTTTCACCGATGATGTAGTATTTTTAACTTTTTCGGTTGTATATTGTCCTAATGTCCGTGTTTCTTGACCTCTACTTGCTGCCACTTCTTTATCACTTTCATAAGGAATAATTGGGCTACTATGTGTCACCGTTACGATGTCGGCTGATGCCGGGCTTCCTCCGCTTGGTGCTGATTTTGGCGCTTCCATTGGTGTCGGGCTTCCTCCACTTGGTACGGATCTTGGTGTTTCCACTGGTGCCGGGCTACTTCCACTTGGTACAGATCTTGGTGTTTCCACTGGTGCCGGGCTACTTCCACTTGGTACAGATCTTGGTGTTTCTACTGGTGCCGGGCTACTTCCACTTGGTACGGATCTTGGTGTTTCCACTGGTGCCGGGCTACTTCCACTTGATACAGATCTTGGTGTTTCCACTGGTGCCGAGCTACTTCCACTTGGTACGAATCTTGGTGTTTCTACTGGTGTCGGGCTTGGTGTTTGACTTCCTTCATTTGCTCCTTGTCTTACTATTCCCGGTATTTGACTTCCTTCACTTGCTCCTTTTCTTACGCCTCCTGGTGTTTGAACTCCTTCACTCACTCCTTGTTTTACCGTTCCTGGTATTTGACTTCCTTCAATTGTTCCTTGTCTTACTGTTCCTGGTGTTTGAACTCCTTCATTTGTTCCTTGTCTTACTGTTCCTGGTGTTTGAACTCCTTCATTTGCTCCCTGTCTTACTGTTCCTGGTGTTTGAACTCCTCCATTTGCTCCCTGTCTTACTGTTCCTGGTGTTTGACTTCCTTCATTTGCTTCCTGTCTTACTGTTCCTGGTGTTTGACTTCCTTCATTTGCTCCTTGTCTTACTGTTCCTGGTGTTTGAACTCCTTCACTTGCTCCTTGTGCTTTTCCAGCTTCTTTCATTTCATCTTGAAGACTAGCTGTTCCCGATTCTTGACCATTTGCTACCCCTAGATTTTCATTCCCTTCTTTTTTCATATCTTCTTGAATAGATGGCATACCACCATTCTTTTTACCTTCTTCCTTATTTAAGTTCCCTTTTTCTTTTTCTTTTTTCGCTAAATCATTACCATTAGCTTTTTTCTGATCCGCTTTTTTCATTTGATCTTGCAAGGACTCTTTATTTTCGGAATCATTCCCTTTTTTCAAGCCACTTATAAGACCAGTCATGCCACCTGTTGCCATTGCTGCCGCACTTGCTGTTTTAGCTGCCGCAACACCAGTTCCTTCCGCTGCACCTTTCGCCCCTTTTCCAATCATATTTCCTAGACCCTTCATTGGTTTGGAATTTGCAAGACTGCCAATTCCTTTACCAAGTGCGAAACCACCTGCTAACATACCCCAACTGCTCTTTAATCCAATATCAATACCGAATAACCTTTCTACGACTGCCGGGCCATCTAAAACTGCCATACTAAATGCGGCTAATGCGATAAGATATGGAACACCACTTAATTTGTCATGGAGAAACGCCGTTCCCATTATATATAGCTTCAAAGATAGGAATATCATAATCGTTGCTATAAATATATTGAGGATATTAGATAATACAGCTTTTAACTTTTGACCATTCGCAATATCGGCTGGTGCTAATATGTTCGCTAACAAGTAGTTAAATGCTAATTCATAAAATAACCTAGCTAGTTTAATACTCACCAATAACAAAGTTAATCCTGTTATCAGTAAAGTAAAGAATATATTCCAGAAATTCCAATGCCAGCGATAATACTTTTCTGGAAAGAAATCAAACCATCCATCTTTTAATTCAGCTAAAGATGCAACTCCTAACGCATCCATCACCCTTTTATTCTGTAGGATTTTTTGACCACCATCTGATAAATCCTTGTCTTTTGTAAATTTGAAATCGGAATCAATTTTTTCTGTAATATCTATTTGTCTAATATTTTTTTCTGGAATATTATTTTTCGGATTCAGATCTTCTTTCTTTTTCCATCCATTTTGATCTATTACTGCAATATCCGTTATGTTCTTCTTAATAATTTCATCACTTAAGGAACCTTTTTGTTCTGATTTTACAACTGCTATGGCATCATCGGTGAACTTATCAACCTTTGTCATACCAGTACTTAATAAACAAAGTACACTCAATGTTATGAAAATATTGATGATAATTTGAGAACGATTCATTTGTTTGTTCATAATAAACATGTAGCCAATATATAAAAACGAAATGGCTAAAAGAACGACAAACAATGGATATAACATATCAACAAAATTTTGTATTTCCGGTGAATTAAAGAATCCTTTAATCCCCAGAATTGCATCTGTCACACCTTCTAAAGCATCTACAACTAAAGATAAGCCTACAATTAGGAACCATCCTAGCCAACGCAATACATAATTCACGATGTCTCCCACTTGAAGATAATCCGAGAACGATTCTAAAACTTTTAAAATCTCTTCATCTTTCACTATTTACCCTCCTCTCATGCTTGCTATTGTCCTAACACTTCTTTTGCTGTCCAATTCACTCTCTCATTCAGTCTGTCAATACGAATAATCAATTTCCCTTTTTGTTCCCGATCTACTGAAAGGAAAAGAACCGCATCTTCTAAACCAAGAATGACCTCATTTTCTTCTGTTACAAATGGCGAGTAACTATCTAAAATCAATTGCATTTTATCCGTGATTGTCGGTACACACATTTCCTCTTCCTCCTTTTTATTTGGATTCAAAAAAGCACTCAATCGTTTGAGTGCTTTCTAACTTGTTACTTGTTCTTTTTCTTCTAAGTCACGCAAGATTCGATTAATCTTGTTTTCGACTGCTTGATAAACACTTTTGTCGATGTGGTCATTGTGAGCTAACATTTGAAATTCACTGTAAAACTCGCCCATTTCTTGATTTTCAACTTCATCTAATGACTTGCCTAACTGCGCTAAAAAGAACTTATCAACCAGTTTCAAAACCGCTAAATCAGATTCAAAAAATTCATTAACCGTTTTTTCCTTCCAATTTTCAATGGAAAGAGAATCAAATGGGCTATCTTCCTGCTGAAATGCCCCTTCCGGAATATCATCATCAATTCCCATCATTGTTGGTTCTTCTATTGGCTGTGGTGTCTCTACTGGTGGTAAATCTTCCTGTTCCGGCTCTGATGGTTTTTCCTTTCTTTCTCCTAAAAAATCTACAATGAGTGAATTTGGATTTACGTCATCATGTAGGGAATCAATATCTATATCTAAAATAGATTTATCTGTATCGAATTCTACGCCTAAGTACTCCCATCTGTATTTTAAGGCTGTTTCTCCCGTATTATAAATTGGGCGAGGTCTGATCCGTTTTCTGTTATTATCCTGACGTTTTATAACACGAATAACGGTACTTTCTCCTTCTTTAAAATTCATAAGTTCATTTGCTGTTAACAGTGGGCGTTGATCTAGACCTTCCGTTTTATTTTTATCAGTAGAAAGACCTTTTCCGCTTCGAGAAGGTAGGTTAATCGTCTGATTCCCTAGTTTTTTGGACACTTTTTCGGCGGTTTCTTGATCGTTAGTTAGAATGTAAATGGTATTCCCACAGTTTCCATCAATCGTATCTGCATCCTCACCATACTTATTTTTTAATTGTGAATATGCTTGAATGATAAGATTAAAGCGAACATTTCTACCAAGACAAACCGTGATAATATTCGCCATCCCTTCAATACTTGGCATATTACCAAACTCATCCAGGCAAAAAACCACCTCACGGTGACATTTCCCTCCACGAGCGAGGGAGGCACCCTTTGCCAATATAAAATAAAGCTGCCTTACAAAAATAGAAGCAATCACATGATTCGAAGAATCAAAGTCTGGTGTAATCATAAAAATAGCCACTGGTTTATCGAAATAATCCACTTTTGTTATTTCCATATCTTCATTTTCTTCTATTACTTTAAATTCTGTATGACCCGTTTTTTTATCTATTTTTGTAACAATAATAGATGTTTTCGTTTGAGGATTTTCCTTTTCATTACATTGAATGGTATCTCCAACTTGTATTGATTGTTTAAAATCTAATGCAAAACGTCCTGTAATATCTGCTTTGATAGACTCCTTTGAGCCATCTGAAAATACAATTTCCACTCGTTTTCTAGGTGTCACTTTTCCTTTTATCGTTTTTCCAAAACCGACACGTTTTAAATCCACACTATTTTTCGCTGTCATTTTAGCGATTTCATCAAATGTAAAAATAGAAAGTCCGTTCATTGTTTGAGTGAAAATCCCACCTCTTGCTTGCCCTTTTGAGAAATTAGAAGTTGCATATTGCATTTTCGCAACGCTATCCGCTGGTAAGCCTTCAAAGTATAAATCTAATGCATTTTTAGGTGGTTCCTCTGGATCTATTATTATTTCTTTCGAACCAAGTTCTGATAACATGTTAGCTACTGCATACATCGTTATTTTTTCTTCTGTTCCTTCTGTAATACATTTATCTGTTATAGCTAAAACCATAGCGTTGCATAGGCTCATAGCACAATCTTGCCAAAAAGGATCTTTAACACCTGGTTTATAAAACAAAGTGTGTGAGAGTGTTTTACATAATGCCTGTGCCGTTGAATAATCCCCATCTTTATAAGCATCTTTGACAAGCTGCAATAAGTTATAACTCATGGAATCAAGTGGCTTTAACAAGTTCAAAACTTCAATATGATACCCTCGTTCTTCCAGCGTTTCTTTCGATGCGCTGAACAATTCCCCCTTTGGATCGTTGAAAATTAAAGATGGCTTATGTTCCGCTCTAGAATAGACATCAATTGTAGGAAATACAAAGGTTTCCCCTTTACCAGAGCGTGTTGTACCAATGATTAAATTATTTACCGGACTATCATCAATGAATACCTTTTCACCTAATCGTGAAATAACAACACCACCGCCACCTTTAAACGATTCCTCTCGATCCGGTACAGCTCGATACTGCTTTTTCAGCTCTTCAACTGTTGTAAAACGACTAGATCCTTTCTGATGATTATTTAAGTTTTTAAAGGACGATTTCAATTTGTACACTGTTCTCGCTATAGTTCCAATCACTACAAGGAAAACAAGCATGTAATAAATTGGATGTTCTGCAATTGGCATCTGAAAAAGAAATCCTACCTCCATATGAAATGGTTTAGGATGTAATAAATCACTAAATGTTGTTTCTATCAGCTCTAAAGATAAGTTGAGTAAAAAATTAGCGATCAAAAACATTCCAACAAACAAAAAAGCACTCAATGGAATGAGTACTTCTTTTTCAGCTAATTTATATTTGATTGATATCTTTTCACTATACATATCAAAGTATCACCTCTGTTCAATCTAGCTTCAAATTAAATAGGTACTCTTTTTATGAGTACCTTTTCGGCAATATCAGTTGGTTTCTCTTTATTTACTCGCTACCATCTTTTCATTTTGTTTCAGAACTGGCTTTTCTTGATTCGTTGTTTTCTCTGGTTCTGTCGGCTTCTCTGGATTTGTTGGTTTTTCCGGTTCTGTTGGCTTCTCTGGATTTGTTGGTTTTTCCGGTTCTGTTGGCTTTTCTGGCTCTGTCGGCTTCTCTGGATTTGTTGGCTTTTCTGGTTCTGTTGGTTTTTCCGGTTCTGTTGGTTTTTCCGGTTCTGTTGGCTTTTCTGGTTCTGTTGGTTTCTCTGGATCTGTTGGTTTCTCTGGTTCTGTTGGTTTTTCCGGCTCTGTCGGTTTCTCTGGATCTGTTGGTTTCTCTGGTTCTGTTGGTTTCTCTGGTTCTGTTGGCTTCTCTGGTTCTGTTGGTTTTTCTGGATCTGTTGGCTTCTCTGGATCTGTTGGCTTCTCTGGTTCTGTTGGTTTTTCCGGCTCTGTCGGTTTCTCTGGTTCTGTCGGTTTCTCTGGTTCTGTTGGCTTTTCTGGATCTGTTGGTTTCTCTGGATCTGTTGGCTTCTCTGGTTCTGTTGGTTTTTCTGGATTTGTCGGCTTCTCTGGTTCTGTTGGCTTCTCTGGTTCTGTTGGCTTCTCTGGTTCTGTTGGCTTCTCTGGTTCTGTTGGCTTCTCTGGTTCTGTTGGTTTTTCTGGATTTGTTGGCTTCTCTGGTTCTGTTGGCTTCTCTGGTTCTGTTGGCTTCTCTGGTTCTGTTGGCTTCTCTGGTTCTGTCGGCTTCTCTGGATTTGTTGGTTTTTCCGGCTCTATTGGTGGCTTTGGTTTTTCTGTCCCTGTATTTTCCGTATTACCATTCTCACCCTCCGTTATAATTGGTGGGTTCACAATTGTATCTGGTTTCTTCTCTGGTGGAAGAATATCACCTATACTCGCTACTGAAGAATCAATATTTTGATCACCGAATGCAAAATGATCTCCATTCACGGTGACTTGTGGCTTGTTATCTGTAATAGCTGCAATCACATTATCTTTTGTTGTATCTTGAAGTGTTTTATCTGTTGTTTCTTTATCAAAGAGTGCTAGAACACGAGAAGTGGTGTCATCCCCATTTTGAAGATTACTTACAATAGATTTTTCTTTAAAATTAATTTTTGATTTATCCAGCTCTTCGAGTACATAAGCAACTTCATTATCCTTACTTTGAATTGCGTTTTCTGTAATTGCTTCAAAATCATTTTTGTTCAGATCTTCTTTCTTTTCATCCGGCTTATTCTTATCTACTTTTTTTGTAATAGCTGATTTACTTTTTGATGATTCCTTACTTCCAAACCAACTGCAACCTGTCGTACTTAATATCAATGAACCACCAAGAAAAACAATTCCCATTTTTTTGTACAGATTCTCATAATTTAAAGGCATGTTATTCTCTCCCCCTTAGATGTTCTGTAGATCTTTATCAACTTTTTCAATCTTAGCTTTCTTTTCTTCTTCACTTATCGTAGATTGTTGAATATCTCGTTTCTCTAATTCTTTGACCTCTTTCATTACATTTTTATTTCCTTGCGTTTTAGCAAAGGAATAACAATCTTCATATTTTTTTAGATTTACAAAAGCTTCAACAATGAGTTTTTCACGTCTACCGTCCATATTGACTTTACCCTTAAGCTTAATTACCTCCTCATATTTCTTATTAAGTGCTGCTTTTTCAAAGTCGATTACATCATTTTTGACATCAATTTCATTGATTTTATTCATGTTGTCTATCCCAATAAAATAAGCAACCACACTTTCTGCAAATTTCGGTTCATATTGTAATGCCTTATTTGCCTTTCCATTTAATAAATAAGTAAATAGAACTGCCTTCTGACTATCTTTATCTAATTCTGTGTAATTGACCTTATCGAAGTATTTAACGGCTTCTCCATACTGCTGAATGGCTGCCTGTTGTAATCCTTTTACTACATATTGTTCAGAGCCAGCATTTGCACTCGAAACTGGTTCGGAAGTGAATAACTTAAAGGCAAATATGGCACCAGCTCCAATTAACACCACGCTTCCTATGACACTCGCAATAATCTTAAATCCTTTTCTATTTTCCTTTCCAGGCTTTACTTTTGGCTCTAATTCATTCGATGGACTATAAGAGGGTTCTTCCTTTCTTACTGGTAATTCTTCTTGATATTCATATTCTTCATGAAAAGGAGAATCATTGATTTCCCTTTCTAATGTTTCTAACAGCTCCTTTTTTTGTTCCTCTTGTTCCGGATCTAATTGCATCACATTCATTTTTTTAGAAATGTGATCAAAAATGTGATCTGCATATCTCGAACCAAGTGATAATGTACCGTTATAAATTTCATTAGAATGACCATCTAACAAATCGAAATCAATATGTTCTTGCCGCCCTGCCTCTCTATAAACTCGTTCTAATCGCTTCGTTAAGATATAAGCTTCATGAAACGAATATTGCTTACCCGACTCAATTTCTGTTCCATTGCTACTCTTAAAAATGACAAACATGGCTTCTCCTTTCTTCCGTTTACTTTAAATTCACTTCGACTGATCTCTTGAATTACTATTTTCATCTTTATTGGTTGCGTACTTATGATAGATACAAAAAACAGAAATCAATACCCAAATAACGATGAAGAATGTCAAAGCTCTTAACAGCCCTTCTGTTGTTGGTACTGTCATAATCGGTTGTATATTACCAATAACCGAAACGCTCTCCAATACACTTGGTAATCTCATAATTAACACCCCGATTGCTTAATAAAACTAAAATTCTATAAAAAAAAGGCAACAAAAAAAGCCATACCCTTTGCATAGCCTCCTCATTGCCTTAATTATATTTTTTCACTATTTCATCCAGAAAAACGGGAATAAGATTTGACCAAATTTCACATTGCTATTTACGCTCTCTGCTAAGTATTGGCATCCCATTACGATAACAAGTCCGGCTGCTCCACCAATAAACCACCAAATACATTTATGTCTTCCTCGTTCACCGCCCCAAATTAATAGATAAGCACCCCAGCAAAATACAATCGCTGTACTAACCATCGCTCCTCTTTGCATCCATGCAATAAATGAATTCCCTGTATTAATTAGACCGTCCATCGCATCACCTAACACTAACATTTGAGATAATGTTTCCAACATTGACATATACATTCACTCCCTTTTCATTTTTAAATGCTTATACGTTACTAAGCTGACTTGATTCATTCGCCTTGCTGTCTTCTTTTACTTCTGTTGATATTGCTTTATAAGCTTGCAAAGCCTTCATTACTAGATCTTGATTTTCTTCAATGTATTTCTGATGATGTAAATGAAGCCAATGGTTATAATCCTGACCATTGGCTCTTAATAGGTTTGCTACCATATCTTTTTCTTTTTTTAATTCCCTTTGTGTTATCGCCACTGTATCACCACCTTTCAATGATTATGTGATTACTTTTGATATTGCTCTTTGCAATTTTGAACAAAATAGGTAACTTCTTTTTCAAGTTCTGGAAGTTTATCAATTGTAAATTTAATCTCTTTTTTTACCTTACCTTTTTCATAATATGCAAGAGTATCCCTTCTTTGCGATAATCCCCAATCATGAGGGTTACTTGTACTTGGAATATCATCACGATTTTCATCTAAACCTTTTACTTCAATCTTTTCTTTTTCAGCTATTTTTTTTACAAGAAAGATCCACTCTTCACTATGCCTCATGTTAGACGTTAGCATAACAAAACCTGTTCCATCCTCACTCATAAATTTCTTCATTTCTAACGGACTAAGTTCCATTACTTCCCCTTTTCCCGAACCAAAGACAAATGTTGAACCAATACCAATTGCAATTAACAGTCCAACAACAGCGGAAATGATCCACCCTTTACGACTCATGCATGTTCCTCCCTATGTCATATTTTTATAAGCGATTTTGAAGTGTGATGAGACACATTTAAACTTCAACATCTGTCTTTATTTTATAACATTTAAAGGAAAGTGGGATAGAAAATGGAAATATCATTTATGGCTGGAATGACGAACCCTGTATTGGCATGCGTATAGAAACTAACCCCGACCTAGCTTCTATATGCCCAATACCGCACTACGTATTTTGGCATGAACGTAGAACCTTATGTATCTACTGTTTGTATGGTTCATCGCTTCTTCAGAATGTCAAAATGGGATATTCCTCACGATCACTAGCGCAAACAGATTTTTGATACAATGCATTTCCCAGTGGTCACAGATGAGTTTTACGTTCTTACTCACCCAACGATAATCGTATACCTAACCCCTCTAGTGACCTTTTGAGGGGAGGCACGCATATATATTGTATATTTCACCTTTCTACATCATTACTGAAAGGAAGAGATACACAATATATATCTAAATTGTCAAAGAACAACTTACTTTGTGCTATGTTCTCAGCACACTTCAAAATCGCTTTTTTTATTTACACTTTTGTTTGACAGCTACTAATTCCGCATGTTTATTTTTTCGTTTAGCAATTAAGTTTTGATGTTCATCTCTAACCGAGCGCACTTGATAATAAATTTGAGCTACCTTTTCGATGCTTCCTGTGCTATTTTCAATTGCGATGGTACCTTTCAGTTCGTATGTTTTTCCATCAAAAGTTTTAACACTATGAGCTTGTGATGCGGCAATATCATAAAACGTGAGTCTTTTTTCTTTTCCCATATGAACGCCTCCTATTTTTGATAAGGAAGGGAGAAAAACGCTTCTCCCTTGTCTAGTTTTCTAGCCATCTAGATAGGATGAAATATTGAACGAGTGCTTCATATCATGCTAGGATTGTTGTGTTGTACGAAGTGATAATGCGTTGTGCTGCCTCTTTTCCGTATATGTGCTGTAATGCGGATTGAGATTCAACTACGATTGAATGCTGAATGTGGTATGTTGCGCTTTCTTTTAAAAACTGCTCCATATGAGGGATCGGGTACAAATCATATTGATGAAATACCAGGTGAATCGGTCTTATATTCTTGCATTCTGTTAGATATTGAAGAAAATTTGATAATGCTTCCCCTCTCTCTTGATACGTACTCGTTTTCGTTTCTACACTGATGTACACAACGGATTTTTGTTTTAGATCCATTTGTAGTGTTTCATAACCAGTTAGTAAATCATGTTTAATGATGTGATATCCTTGTTTTCGTTTTTCATGATGTGTATCTTCATAAAAGATGCCTTTTGGATCAAAAATGAAAATAAAATCATTGGCATTTTCTTTTACACCTTCTATGACCGTTTTATAAGCACCAAAACGAGCCTTTATCACACCTGCAACCTTTTCCCCTTCATTCAGTTCTTTCAACGCTCTAATCACCTTTGTATACTTCTTAGCTACGCCTAACATGCGCTGCACTCCTTCCTATTTCATTTTCCGCTTATGACTAGTACTGAAACCAAAAATACTCTCTCTGATTTTCTAATTTCTCATGTCGTTCTTGCTGCTCATCTAAAATTCGTAAAATTGTACTGATTGTGCCTTGCCTTGTTTCTTTTGCTGATAAGGCTAATACGCTAAACATTTGATAGGCCGGATGATCTTTCTTCAATAACTCACTTAACTCCAAAAGATAGGGATCTTTTTCTTTTGCTTGTTGCACAAATTCACTAACCTTTTCTAAATCTAAATAGTACAAATCTCCATGTCGTTGATTTAAGTACAAAATAATTCCTGCTAGTAAGTTCATAGCGGATTCTATCCAGAAATCCTACCGTTCTTTCGGCTTGATTACAGTTTGAGCGATTGAAATACCTTGTATAAGTTCTTTAGAAAGCTAAGCACTCTTGCGCCGCATCACGGCTTCCCCAAGTTTCCCTAAATTTTTTATTTTACCGACGTAGATTTCTGACACCTCATATCATCTCCCTCTCGGTTTCTTATATCTTGCTCCCTATCCAAAAAGTAACTGTCCAAATGGGAATGACGAGTAAACATGTATTCCTATATCCAATAACGAGGTCTAACGGATTTTCAACTACATCACTAAAATGAGCTTCATATTCTTTCATATCACGATTGAGCTTTCGTACGGATTCTAACTGCAAATACAGCTCCAATTAAGCTAAGTACAACACTTGCAAGACCGATCCATCTTATATAAGGATTTTCGGCTTTTCCGCCTGTTGTTGGAAGATAAATTTCAATTTTCTTTGGTGTTTGTTGTGGTTGTGGTTTTATAACAATCTGTAGTGGTTTCTCTAGTGTGGAATGACAGGTTTTCTGGTTCCTTTTGGTTGTTCCGGTACCTGTGGTTGCGACGCTTCTGATTGCTTCGGTTTTTATGATTATTCTGATTGTGGTGTCTCTGTTGTAGTTCGTGTCGGTTTCTTCTAACCCTTTACCATGTACTTAATAAATCGACCCACTTCTTTAATTTTAAAAGAGAGTATTTCCTCCTTCGGTAATATCCGTCTGGTGCGGATGTTTCTTTATATATCTACTATCCATATGGAAGCTTCAGCGTTCAGAAGTTTATTGTTGTCGGAAATAGGAGGTTTAATGCTACAAGGAGCGTAGTCATTGTAATGAGTAGCATTTGACTTGAACGTTTCAACATGACTAACAGCTTCCTCATATGATATGCAATTTATAAAGTTCTCCAAAAACTAAATTTTCAGTTTTATCAACTTAAAAAAATAATTATGTTACCCCTTTTCTGTATTGTTCATTTACAATATAGATGTATAATTATTGTTTAATGAGTAAATGAAATTTGTTTTATTCTAATCTTGCACGATAGTACGTAGCAAAAAACAGTTTTTCAATTGGTTCATTGAAAATATCAGCAAGAACTTTTGCCCTATTTTCAATAACTCCTTTGGTACCAGTTTCAATGTGATACAGAGTTTTCATGGGTATTTCAGAAGCATCCGACAGCTCTTGAATTGATAAACCTTTTGATTCTCTAATATTGCGTATAATAGTCAATTTCTCACCCCCTTACTCACATTCTATTCTCCTTAAAGTAGAATGTCAATCCCTTAGGGATAATTTTCTATCCTTAAGGTGAATTTAATTCACCTTAAGAAGTTAATTAATATCCTTAAGGTGAAAATATCGATTGGAGTGAACTAGATGATACAGAATTATTTCGGGGAAAATGTTAGAATTCTAAGAACACTTAAAGGATTAAATATGAAGGAACTTGGTGCTGTTTTAGGAGTCGCTAGTAGTACTATTTCCAACTGGGAAAATAACAGGAAAGAGCCAAGTTTTGAAATGCTCCAAAAGATTTCCATTTATTTTAATGTAAGTACTGATCGACTCCTAAATCATAAAATTGGTGATAGTGAAGCTCTTACAACTGAAGATCGAAAATTAATTGTAGAACGTTTAGCACAAGATTTGTATGAAAGTTATAAAAGCATTCCTGATAAAGATAAACCATTATTAGAAAATGAGTTAATTGAGTATGCAAAATACTTAACGCACAGAATTGAGACTAAAAATAAATTAAAGCATAGCTGAAAGGCATTATTTTTCTTGGAAACTTCCAATTAACAGTAATAATTCACGATAAGTTTCTAAAATATTATTATCCTGGTTAATCATTTCATTAAACCACTCTTGATTAAGATTCATCTTGTAAACCTCCCGTATTTTGCACAAATTGTATGTGTTAGTGGCACGAAATTTTTACGCTTTTTAATAATGAGCCACCATTATAAAGTACGAAAGACGCTACTTTTTAGTAGCGTCTTTCTTGCTTAAACGGCTTAACCACCACCGGGGTCGACCATCCTTTGCATAACATATTTATTTGTATCTTGCGCTTTTGCATGTTGTGAATCTGGTGTTTCTAATTGAAAAAACGATGTCAATAGCATTACGGTATATAACGTAACCGCTAAAAATTTATTCACTTGACTTCACCTCTTCTTTTAATAGGTCTTTCTTGACGTATTGCGAATAAAAAATATTACCTGTTAATTCAAAAGATTCTAATGATTCTTTTAATCCTATTATATCATTATTTACTTTTGAAAACGAATACTGCTGGAAAGCCGTGAACTTTTTACCATCCTTTCTCAGATCTTCATATAGTTTAATTCCTTTTTCCCAATCACCATGCATACATTCAAAAAAAGCCTTCTCAGACGAATGAATAAGATCAAATCTTATCTCATCTAAATTAATACCATTTTCTATATACAAATGCGCTAGTGTGGTATGAAACGCTAAATACTTTTGTGTTTTTTGTGGAACTTGAATACTTTCACAAAGAGAAATGGCTTTCTTAATGTACTTCTCAGCCGTAGATGGACATTCAAACGTAAAACTTTCTCCTAAACAGCACCAAGCTGTAGCCTTGATAATGGAAATATCCAATTCAGAGTCTAAAATTTCATAACATGTATTGCGGCATCTATCTAAGTCATTTCTCATTAAATATATATAAGCCAGTCGCTCTTTATATTTCATTTGCATGCATCTCTTAACGTACTCTTGTTTCACTTCTTTTAAAATAACATTGGTACGATCAGCATAAGGAATAACCGCATTATAATTTTGCTTATCGTACATTGCTTCCATATATAAAATATTTAAAGCTGCTTGACACACTGTATCTGAAGAGAAATCTTTGGTATACATCTCATCCAGAAGTTGCTGACCTCTTGCTATATTTTGATTTCTTTTATTCTGTATTTTATAAACTGTTATGTACTTCTTTAATCCCTTCGTATCAGCATGCTTTTCTATAATATCCGTTATTACTTTGTATTCTCCCATTGCTTGGCAATAGCATAATGCTTTTTGTACATTTAATGGTGTTTTACAGAGAAGAATATATTCATGAATGATTTTTCTTTGCTCTTCCAAATTATCACAAATGGCTTGAACTAATTTTAAGAAAACCTCAAATTTAAACTCTTCTGTTTTACATTGAAGTCCGTTATCAATTGTTGTTTTACTTGTTCCAATTTCCTTTGCTAGTTGTCTACTACTGATTTTCTTTTCAGCTTTAATTTTCGACAATTTCCCCATTAAATTCTCCAATGTAAAGCCCCCTTCCAAGCACAAGACACACCACCCAATATAAATTATTAAAAAGACGTTTTAACCTATAGTGTAGTATTTCAGTATATTCTTGGAGGTTAATAATTAAATTTAATCATTGGGTAATCAAAACTTGTCATTATATTACCTGATATTTTTTCACAAATTTCATAATTAGAAATATTTTAACACGAAGGCCTTATAGTTATGTGTAAAGTGCCCATTTTTTAAATTTTATATTTATTTATGCGAAAATTCAAAAAATTAATAGGATATAAACATTTAAATACAGATATGTTTAAATGAATTAAAATGTTTTTTACAGATGGGATAACAAAGGCTACTTAAGGGGATTGATATTATTTTAATAACAATATAAGATAGATAGAAAGATTGTATTTTGAAGAGAAAATGTTTTTTAAAAATATGTACACATAAAAAAAAACCCCACTATACTCAGTTTTAAATTGGTCTCTAGTTTGGCGACATGAACCAATTTAAAACTCCTATAATAGCAAGGGTCTTATTTAACATTTTTTAATGTTCGCTTATGACTATAATTATAACATAAAGTGAATTTAATGTGAATAAGAACCTCTATTTTTCCATGTTTTTCTGTATGTGTTTAGTGGGAGAAATAGGAGGTTTTTTTGTGATTTTACAAAATTTTTTGCTCAGTCGAGCAAAAGCTGAATTAAGTCCACGTATCAAACACTTATCAAAGACTTCTGGAGCTATAAATCAAGCAATAAAGAAAATTACTACTTATATTGATACTATTGTCCTAGAATATGAGGGTGTTACCACTAAAGATTATCTTACCAAAAGAAAATATGAAGCCTTAGAGACTGTTTTATCTTATTTAGTACAAGAAGGCTATAGTCAAGTTAGGCAAGAACACATCAGCAAAAAATCAGGCATTTCAAAACCAGTCATTAACTACGTGTTGACATGGCTGCAAGATCTGGGCGTATGCCAACAAATTAAAGTGCGAAGACATGGTAAAATCGCCCCTTCAATTTACATATTAACCATACATAACAACTATTTAAAAATCATTGAATATTTTAAGATAAAATGGGCTTTAGCAATTGATGTGTGCTCTACTTTCACTAAATTTCTAAGTGAAAAACTCTTTAAGAAAAATTTTGTAGCCAATCCTGAAAATCTAAAGAATGATATACAAGTCTCGTCTAATTCTTTAGATGTTTTCGACATAAATAAACAAGAAAAATCAGATAAGGATTTTGAATTAATAGAAAAACATAACAGATTACAAGATTTAGATGACTATCTAAGTGAGGATCAGAGAAAGGCTTATTACTACATTTTAAGCCAAGAACTAAATCATCTTAGTGAAAAGGATGCATACACAATTGCTTTAAGGATGCCACATTATATCGATCGCTATGCTAGATGGGATTTTGAAGAATGTGTGCAATGGTTCCAATACAATCAAGCTCAAAATAGCAATCCTGCACATTTTATAAAAATGTTTGGGCAAAAATCTAAACAAAACTGGGAACGAAGAAATCAAAACGCATTAGAAAAGAAATCACTGCATGGTTTAAATAAAAAAAGAGAATTTGTTTTCTATAATTTTTTAGAAGAGAGTAATTAAATTTAAAAAATCATACTAGTCTGTAGCCTTGCTTAAAAAAATCAACCATAGCAAGGCTATTTGTCATATCCTCTTATAAACAGTCATAAACTTGCTATTTTTCGACACAAGAAACTTCAAAATACAAATCATCTTATAGGATTTGTATTTTGAAGTTTCAGGCAATCTACGTATACAGTTAACCATAATATATTTATAGTTAGCTCTTCTTTAACTATCAAATTAAACTTGAAATTTACTAAGAGAAAATGCTGAATAGCTTGCTAGATTAAGTTTAAAAGCATCATTATTTATTCTAATGTTATTAATGGTTTTACTTTTTAAAACAAGATTTATTTAATATAGCATTCTGGAATTCTTTCTCTTTTGTCTAATTTTAGGGAATCCGATTCAACCTGCAAAATATATAAATGATTATGTAGATGCCTGCAATCAGCTTCCCTAAAATCTGATAAAATTCTATTCATTTCAGCCTCCCCCTTCCTCCCCCACTTCTAAAGAATATCACTAGCTATTGAATACACTTTAAAAAGATCGACCATACTAAAAAACGTAAACTATTAAATATAACCTAGTAGCATTATTTTTGTTTAAGATTAAATACCTCTAATACTTTGTAGATTATGTAAAAGTTTAAAACACCTTATAAGCCATTTTGAGGAAAAAATTTCATTAGAAGTATCTCTATTTCACATTGAGTATTATTATTTACTAGTAAAACGCTATTTAAACGCATAGCGTTCAATACACCCCCTCATTAATTTTTGTGTATTTTGAATTAAAAGAATATTAACCGGATACTAATTCTATTAATGAAAACTTTGATTCTTGCACATATATCTAGTAAAATTCTTATATTGGAAACAAACTTTTAATAATAAAATTTTAAGTAATTCTTTAGTTATTCTATTGTCTACTAAATATCTTTTACTTCCAAAGGTGAACGTTATCAAAACGGATAACCTTTATAATTTAATTAACATTAATACTAGATACATAGACTAATCTAGCACACAAGTAGCTGCACTGAAAACATTTTAAAGGTAGTAAAGCTTCTTACCGAGTGGCCCAATAAAGATTTTTATTATTAGAGGAATGATCCTTCTAATAAAGAAAGAATATCTAACACACAAATAATGGAGGTGTGAAGTTTGGAATATGGATATTTTGCACAAGAAGTAGCAAAGCAACTGGATATAAACACCAATACACTTCGTAGATGGTCAATTGAACTAGAAAAAATGGAGTACATATTTGAAAGAAATGAACGTAACCAAAGAATTTATTATGAAAATGATATAGATATTTTAAAACAAATGAAGGAATACCTAAATCAAAACTGGAAATTAGAAGAGGCCGCTACACGAAGCATGGAGACAACCGAAGAAAACGCCCCGAAAACGGATAGTGTTCAGGAAGAAAATGAAACTGAAGTAACACTTCAGAAACGTTCACAAACAGATATTTCAATAATTCAAGATAAGTTTTCCTATATGTTTAACCAGCAAGAAAAAATTGTACAACAAAACCAAGATATTATTAATTTATTATTACAAGAACGCTCAGAAAAGGAAGAAAAAGATTTACAAATCCAGTTACTACAGGAAAAACTGGATAAAGCCATTCAATTGTTAAATGAAGATCGCCAAGAACAACAAGATAACAGTAAACAAACGTTCATTCAACGTTTGTTCAATCGAAAATAATTGGGCGATTTTCTTTTAAACACATTTCCCAAATAAAAAAAAGCGGTAATTACCGCTTTTTTTTATTTTTCAAATCACCTTCACAAGGCTAAATATACATCATTAAAAAGAATTCCTCTTATGTCTGTCTTTAATACTTATTTAACTTCAAAAGTAAAACGTATATTTACTAATTTACATCTAACTAATACTCATTAAAAGTTCATACATATCGCCTAAGTATAATAAAGAGAAAAACACTTAATTTCAATTATAATATTATTAGTTGAAAAAGCCAAAAAACCCTGTCTTTTTCTCAACCTTTTCTTAATTACTTTTCTTAATTCAAACATATCAAAGTCATCTTAATCCTTTTAATATCAAGGGATTAACGCACCATAAACGCCTAGCGTTCACGACAAATCTTAATTTTTCTATACTTCAATTCTATATAGTTAATCCTCAACTCAAATTTAAATTTAATTTTGTATAAAATTTAGAGTATTACTTTCAATTTTATTGCGTTTAAGGTATTTCCACCATTTCAACAATTAGAAGTATTTATATATTTCTTTGGCCTTACCTATGAATCCCAAAAATCATCGGTATTAATTAATATTAATGTATAGATCGTTATTTTCAAAATCATCAAAATTCCATCAGTTTTTCGGGAAGCTTGGTTAGACGCTGTAACGCCCTAACTTCTTAATATTTTCATATCATGGAACTTAAGTAAGAATGCCTTAACCCCATAAAACAATGGGTTTAACGGATTATGAACGCATAGCGTTCTCGTTTATCAGAACGTTAATTTACCACTTCACAAGCGTTCATTCTGTATTCATTTTAATCTTGTTGTAATGAAATTATATATTGAATACTTAAATTGCGCTTCTTCATTACAAATATATCATTAGCTTATTTGTAATGAAACTACAAATTTAAAATAACGCGCCCCTAAATTTCACAAACAAAGCTTTCTTGATCCTCAACTTTAAGCTTTATCAACAAATCCTTTATCGTTATCTCTAAGCACTCTTAGTAAAAGCTGCATGCCTCTAAATAAATGAGCCTTTGTAAACGTTGATATGAAAGGGATAGTCGCTACAAAAACGGGTAGCGATAACACTTTGATAACGTTTACGACTTAGGGGGTTTAGTTACATTCTCTAAAACATCACATCCACTTGGAAGTATTAAACTTTCAGATCCAACTAACTACTTTATTTACTAAAAAAATGAATTCTAACTTAAATAATTAGGTTGGTTCATATACAAATTACTCGCTCTAATTAATGCTTTCATTATTACTTTTGGACACTATAACTTAAGCTGTCTATCAGTTATTACACTAAATCTAGAGGGTCATGCCGAATGTTATTATGTAAACTGTGAGCTCACATTATATACATGGATCAGAGAAAGCAAAACATCCTAAATTAATCTATTTAATGGATTACGTGTTCTTCTAAAATATTGACAGATTATAGGGATGAATGACTAATATCAGTTAATAAGATAGAAGAATATCGGCATATGTACGCGAGAGAAAATGATTTAAACATAAGTGTTCCAGATGCATAGGTGTTTGGAGATGATTCCAAGGAGATGAGAGATGAATTAAGAAGTTTAATTGTTAAAGGAATCAAAACAGGAACATACGCTGCACATTGTGTTTACGGGCTTGAAGGAGAGGAAATTCAAAAGTTTGGTCAGTACGATATTGTATTGGCTGGAGACAATACTCGATTAGCAATTATAAAATATACAGAGATTGATTTTTTAAAAATGAATGAGGTAACAAGTGATTTTTCCAGATCTGAGGTTACAGGTGATTTAAGCTATGAGTATTGGTATAGTGAGCGTGTTGAATTTCTCACTTGGGAACTAAGCCCGTATGGACTTACTTTTGCTCCAGACTTATTGCTAATTTGTCAAACGTTTAGGGTAATGGATGTTTTTGAACTACTCACCACTTAACGTCCTAACGGACTGTTTGAAGTGGAAGATTCCTGCGAACACCGATTATCCACCGGTTATCTTAGCAGGCTCTACCCGTAGTCCCTACGGTGAGAACATAAGTATCTTGTACGTTGACTCACCACACCCCCTACTTTAGCTTGGTTTGCGCAACTTCGGCAAGTGTGGGCGATAGAACGTTGAAGATTTTACGGTTGCAACGTTTTTCTGCAACCAACCCCATATCTTTAGTTTTCAAAGAGCAATCTGTACAAGTAAATGATAGCAAACATGCTTTATTCTAGCTATATATATACAAGAAACAGGCTGTAAAAATCCGATTTTACAGCCTGTTTTTAAACAACTATTTTATTTTTAAAACAACTTTATTATTCGTTAACAAAAACCTTACAAACGTTGTTATTAAAGGAATAAACGCCATAATAACGTATAGCGTTTATGCATCATTAAACACCGAATTAACACTTCGATAACGTTTGTCTGTTAGCGGATTTTATACATCCTCGAAAACTTCAAATTCTCTTAAGAAGATTATAATTTAAACTATTAATTTTAACTTTAATTCCTAAGAATATCTTAAAGGAATTCATTCAACTCATATAGAAAACTTCTCCAAGGTTTATATAAATACCTTACAAAAGATCCAATTAACTAAAAAAACAATTGATCTAGCAAACGAACTGAAATTAGTTCTAATAAATATAAAATAAATATCTTATTTATATTTATTTTATATAAAAATCTAATCAATCGACTGTTAAATATAAAATTAATTCATTTAAATATTAATTTTATATTTAAATTATATCTATTTGATATTTAATTAAGGTTAATCCCGTTCAAAACCTTGTAATTACTCTACCTTTAAGGTATAATATATTTATTAAATATAAATAAAAAATAAATTTTATAGAGGTGATGTATAATGAAGAATTCAAAAGGGAAAACTCTTCATATAGACATTGAAGGCGATATTGGGAACGATTCTTTTAAAGGTTATATTAATGGTGAATACATAAAAATGAAAAACGTATATCAAAGCGTTTACTCAATGCCAAATGTAACAGAAACAAACACTCAAAAAAATGTGATTAATCTAGTAGACAATATGTTTGTAAATATTGCTAGTAAATCAATTAGAAGATCTGGTATGTACTTTATTGGTAATCGAGCGATGCTAACAGGGAAGAACCCAAAAAACATGAACATTAAAGTAGGGCAAAAATATAACGACGATTTGCCGTTAATTAATATGCTAGGACTAATTGCAAATAAATCCGTTCAGCTTGAGTGGGAAAGAACTGAACAACTACCACAATCAATTAATGTGACTGTTGATCTTATTTCAGCTATTCCAGCAAGCCAATGGACACCAGTAAATGCAAAACACCTAGAGCAACGTTTTACTAATTCAAATCATGTTGTAGTTGTTTATGTAGGAGAAGAACAAGTAACAGTCAGCTTAACATTTAACAGTGCAAACATTACCCAGGAAGGCGTTCCTCCTTTATATGCAATTCTTGAAGGCGAAGAAGATATGTTTAGTGACTTTATTAAACTATATAAAGACAAACTTGAGGTAGAGACAGTTGAAAAATCCTTCTTTAAGAACAAAAAAATCTTACATAGCGACATTGGAGATGGAACAACTGAGTATATATACACAGTTGGTGTAAATCCAGTCATTGATGCTTGTAGCGGAGAAAGACGTGGAGTTGGGCATGCTACAGAAGAAGCTGTTAAGCTATTAAACCAAGAACGTGGAACAAACATTAAACGCCAACAATTCTCACGAATCCTTCAAGATCCAGATCATAAATACTATGAAGAAGCAACTGGGTACTTTAATATTACAAAAGTGGAACAAGCTGAACTTATCTTAGAAGATACAAGTGAAAAGTATGTAAGTAATACAGCTAGTGAAGCTGAAATTTTATGTGTATACGGTGGGGGAAGTGTTACTTTTAAAGATGAGTTATATAATCAACTATTAGAGTATTGTGAGCAAGTTGGTATGTACTTATTATGGATACCAGAAAAATATGCTGTAGATATGAATGCTAGAGGGATGCAAGTAATCAAGAAGATTCTTACTCGAAAAAAGGTGAGATAATATGGCTGACAAGAAAAGAGAATCTTTCTTTTGGAATCTCAAAAAAATTGAGAATGAAGAGTTCTTTAAATGGTTTGAATCTCAAGGAAATATAGCAGATTCATTATATAAACTTGTCTGTTACTTTATTGATAAACATGGTTTACAAGATGTTGGTGATTATAAGATTCAACAACAAATGCAAAGAGAGATCTTACTTCAAGATAAAGATTTTTTAGATGAGGTTAAACGGGTCCTATTGAATGATTCAAAACTCATTATCAAAAATGATGATCAAAACATCCATAATAAGATTAAATCTCCTAATGAAGTAATTGGAACTTCTGAAGAGAAGCCCGATAATGAAGATGAAAAAAAAGAAGACGTTTCTAAATCTGAAACAAATGTTTTGAATGATGAATATGATGATCTTGATACGGCAAGTTTATTTGGTAATTAGTATGTAAATACTCTAAAAAAAGAGTCCTAGAAATAGGACTCTTTTTTTAGGCTTAATTTTCAACTTACATCTTATCAAGGATTAACTGTCGTTTATACCATTGATTTAATTTGCTTCTCGCCGTACTGGAGAGACGTTTTGTTTTTTTATTATAAAATCTAGAAAGAGTAGGTTGCGATATACCTATCTCTATTGAAAGTTCACGCATGGTTATATTCTTTTTCATATGCACAAGCTCTATTTTCTCTCTAATTTCTTGTTCATTTTCACTCGTATCTAATGGTTTTTCTACAATTTTTATTGGTTGAATTTCCTCATGTATTGTATCAATTGTTTTCTTTTTTGCTAAGTTTTCCATTGAACTAATTAGTTCTTTTGGCGGCAATATTACTATTCCTAACTGTGAATAATAGTTTTTAAACCAATTCTTTTTTGTTAGTTTTTCTTCTTCTAAACCATTATCATATTCCCAATGAGAAATTACCTCTTCTTTTTCTAGATCCATAAGAACATTTTCTAATTGTTCGCGAATACGATTCGGTTTTTGTTTCTGGTTTATCCCCATAACTGCTAACAAACCTTTATCTCCACCTATAGAATAAGGTCTTTGTAAACTAGAAAACATTTGACGTATTCTCCATTGCCATGTCAAATATCGAATTAATCTTTTATGATATTTGTGTCTATAGCTATTATATTCAAGTGCCTTTTTTGATAATAATGCTGTAGTACTATTAGATCCATATAAATATCCGGATAAGAAACTTCCCGGTTTGATTCGGCACGATTCTATTCCCATGTATTCGTTTGTGTTTTTATCTCTCCATAGAACTACAGAATCTAATACGAATAGTCTTTTAATTACCTCACGTTTTACTTCATAATGCTTACCTGTTTCAGCACGATCATTTAATACAACTACTTCATTGTCATCATTTAGATATATAAAAATACTTGCTAGGGCCGCAATCCGCTTCGCTACTTTAATTTTATCTTCTACCCTATAGTATTCCACACCATTTGCCTTAGCCTTTGAAATACTGCACATCTCTAAAACTTGTTCATATGAAAAATCAATAAATTCATCGGGCGATTTTGCTTCATTCAACCATTGAATCGTGATGGTATCTAAACAATCTGCAGTTAGATCATCCATATTACTCATTACACCATCTACTAATGTATTCCATCTTGCTGCTTCTTCAATATTTATTAACTTTAGGTCTTCATCCTTATGAGAAGAAAGCTGTGCCACTCCATTACTATCTTTTGTTTCAATAGGATATGATTTTAACCTTGTGTTTTCATCTTCTTCAAATTGATTTTTAGCTATTCCATCTCTTAACTTATAATACACTGCTGAGTTATTTACTTCTAAATAGTTTTCATTCAATTTATTTGTATTTGATTCATTTGTTGCTGTATGCACTTTATTACTAACTGTCTGATTTTTACGAAATTCTTGTTCAATAAAGACACCTATTGTCTCATCAATGATTACACTATATTCATCTATATTTCTATATATATCTAGAGGCGAAACACCTTTTCTTTGTTGTTGCTCTAGCCACTGTACGAGCATTGAAAATGATGGAGAAAGGTATTGTGAAGTCACAATTTTACTTTTATCTGCTTCAACCTCAAGATAATAGGACACCCATTTATGCCACAATTGCTCGTCTTGTTTATACAATTGTTCCGTTATTGATAGTGCATCTCTAAACAATTGTAGAACGTCTTCCATATAAATTCTGCTCCTTATATACATTTAGTCATTATTAATCTGAACTTGAAAATAACTAGCTATATGATGTTCCTTTTTTGAAAAACAAGAAATTAAGTCAGAATATTCCGCGCTTTAATTCCACCGTTAACATGTGCAGGGCTCTAGCTTGCTTCTTTATAACCTGCTCTGTAACTGATTATACAAGACTCAATCGATTTTTAAAATCGATTGGGATAAAACGTTACATTTTTTTTATAAATAGCTAATCTTTTTTCAAAACGATTAAACTTTATTTCAATTTCACAAAAAATTGCATCTATTTTTATTTAAAATTATTCATGACAGATATATAGAAAAAGAAAAAAATAATTGCATAAAATAATATAATAATAGAAAAGGAATGCAAGTATAATGATCTATACTGCATTCCTTTATTGTAATTGTATGTCCACTATATTTTGATTCTTCCTTTTCTAAAATTAAAAAACTAACATCCAAATTTCTTGTTTTTCACCTCTTTCTGGATTCACTCCATTGTAATAAAAGCTCTTCATTAAATGACCCAGCTATTAGCTATCCCTCCTAAACAATAATAATTTTTAAAATAGTAACCAACTGTTATGAAAAAACAAATTAACTCTTTACAAAAGAAAACAACTCGGATAAAAACAGTTTGGTTTCTTTTATAGAGAAGAACAAAGAAAGAGTAGAAAAGCAATACACAAACGTGAAAATCACATGGAGTAACCAATAAAAAAATTGAACATTCTGACAATTTAATCGCTAAGGGTTTTCGTTTACTCTTTCTTTGTTGTTATGAGTTTAACATTATAAATAACATAAATCAACAAAAAAATAACAAAATTCTTATATTTTCGACATTTTATTCACCATGCTCTAATTTCACCTTAAAAACATAGTTACTCTAGCTTGAAAATAAAGTTTAATCGTTTTATGTCCAATATTCAAAAGGGGAACTCCGCTTAACAAGTCTTGTTTAGTACTATTATTTTTCGATTACTTCGAACATCCCAAATTCATTAACATGAAAATTTATAGCCATATCATGTCCCTATTTAACAAAACATGAAACAAAAATAACATTATGTGTCCCTTTTTTATTATCTCGAAATTTTTTTCTAAAAGTGCTTAAAGCTTGATATATAAGCTTTTCTACTATACCTATACTATTAGTTATGAAAATTTATAGCTATATGATGTCCCTTTTATTTTAGATGAAAACCCCATAAACCTTTTTATATTAAGGGTTTCCATGTTTATAACCCTATTTTCATGTATTTATGCAACATGAAAATCCATAGCTGTATGATGTCCCCTTTTTTACCCAAAGATGAAAACCAGCCTAGCCATATCATGTCCCTTTTTAATTGTAAAATTACAGATAAACCCTATTAACATCAATGTTTAAAAGATTTCATCTGTTTAATTCACAATTACAAATATGAAAATCCATAGCCATATCATGTCCCTTTTGTTTTTTGAAAATCGGTATAAACGTTGATTTAATCATGTTTATAAGTTTTTTTTCTATTTTTCATCTTTTCTACCAACATGAAAATCTATAGCTATATCATGTCCATAAAAAAAAATGAACGAATCCTGAAACCCCTTGATACACAAGGGATTAGAGGGCGTTTCATCTTTTCATTTTTTCTCTTAAAGGGACACATTTCATCAAATTTCGATTTGGTATAATCATAATTGATATATTTTATAGTTTTTGGTATTTATTTCAATTTTTATAGGTAGGAGGTGAAAAAGATGGGAAAATCATTTATTATTCGTAATCAACGTAGTCTAAATGGAAAATCCACAAATGCAGTTTTAGTAACACTGAAGTCTTGGCAAAAACTTGTTGAAACTTTCGAAGAGAAATACTACAGCTATAAAGATACATACCTTGAGGATATTGTTGATCATATGACATACGAAGAACGTATTGCCGATGTAGATGGCTTCGTTGCACAGGCTAAACCATCTTTTTCACGTCGTACACTATCTGCTATTTCGGAAACAATGGGAAGAAAGCATAAATTATATGGCATTACAAACGCAGATCTGGAAGTCTTCTTATATCTACATAAAAAATGTTACACAAATGGAGTCATTCCAAATGTAACAATACATATGATGTGGGAAGATTACAAACTGTATAAAGAAGAATTTGCTTACATACAGCATTCTCAATTCTACATTGCATTAAAGAAATTAAGTATACATAACATTATTTCGGTTGAAAATGAATTAGATGGCCGATATACAATTAAATTAAATCATTTTATGAATGAAGAAACTGAAAAGGCCAATGCATATGTTTATATTAGCCCAGTGGTATTTACAAAAGCTTTCTTTGAGTTATCAATTGCATCTAAGAAACTATTCTTAGATATTGCAATGCAACAGCACAGTGAAACTACATTAAAACGTTCCTTAGACAAACAAGATGAAAGAGGGAATAGAACTCATTTTGGTGGGATGTACCGCTTCTTACATAAAAAATACCCACATCAGATACGTGCGGTTATAACAGAGTTAACAACTGCATTACCATGTACAGGGACTCCACTATTCAAAATTTGTAAATTACAAAAAGGGGTTAAGAATAAAAAAAGATATACAACTCTATATCTATCCTTACATACGGATTTCTTATGTACAAAAGAAATCGGAGAAGTACAGTATCGTGATCCATTTACACCAAAGCTTACTTATGCTCGTAAAGCTCGTTTTATCGAATCCGTACTACAAGAGATGAGTATTGGAGAATTTACACAAGACATGAACAAATTTATTCATGTGCTAAAACATACATGCAATCGACAAATTCGAAGTGTAATCCATAGCTTACGTGACATGATAGATCGTAATGAAGAATATCCAAGCAAATTAGTATATACACTGAAGAAATTATTAAATCAAACATCACAATATAAAATTCTTGATACAGCTGCTAAAGAAGGTATCTATCCTCTTATTACACAGCATGTTCCAAAAGAACAAAAAGAACAAGCTGTATTTGATTTCGGATTGCATTTCTCTATGTATTCTCTGCGAAACATCAAAAAGTTGTTCCGCAAAACGTATGAATTACTAAACTCTAAATTTGCTTTACCTGTTACAGAGGAATCGTATCACCGCAACTATCTAAAGTATCAAGAAGAAACATTGTTTAGAAAGTACGCCTATGAACAAGGTACAAACCTAAATGCTTATATGGCTTTAGAAATAGAAATACGTGAACTCTTAAAGGCGAGAGGACATAAAGAACGCTTTATTCCTAGTGATGTTCGGGAATTGTTCATTGAAAAGATAGATAAATTACCGAAAGAAAAGCTTCGTGTTATTGAAGTACCAGATAACTTTAATTTAATTACATTTATGCGTGCCTTTGAACAGTTAATACGCGCTGGTATCTCAGTAACAACAGCTGAGCAAGTACTGACAGCCATGAAAGCGAACTAATCATAATCAGCTCTCTATTTTTGAAAAAAATTCAACATAGAGGGCTATTCGTGTTGCTACGTTTATTTAAAAGAGCTTTACTCCTTCTTCACAATAAGTAACTTTACTCGATTCTATTCATAAAAGAGTCTTTTTTTATGCAATCATATACAAAAATAGTATGGTACTTATCTCAATTTCCACACATACCTTCATAAAAAGACGTTATGGGTTGTCTAACTACATTCAAATACCTACAAGAAATCATAAGAAATAAATTAAATTTCGTGGATAAGTAGATAAATAACACATAATGTGAGTAATTTAGTGCAATTATCATTGATATAAATAGCTTATACACCTTCATCTATCAAAAATCATCAATATTTATGTGAGTTATGTGCTAAATATGGATTATGTTGATTAATTAACACATAATGTGAATCTTTTGTGGGTATCTATAATCAAATTGTGGATATTCCGTGAATTCATATGAAATTTCACGATTGAATAAATATGTTTAATAATGTATTAATTTGTTTCATTTTTTATGTAGAAATACTAAGTTTCATTTATGATTATTTGTAGTTTTTAGAGCTTAATATGGTTTGTTTTTCTGCTGTAAAATTCTACTATTTATGATTTTTTACGCTATGTAATGTTAAAAGGCTTTGTTACAGTAAGGATATACGTACATTTCTCAGTCCTATATAAGTTTTATCTTTATATTTTAAATATATATAAGATATATATTTATATTAGATTTTATTAATTACTATTCATAAACAAACTGATATAGTATAACGATAAACAATGATTATAAAAAAACTAACAAAACTATAGCGTTCATTAAATACCATTGTGTGTTCAAAAATAAATCTATAACTATCCTCACAGTTATTTTTTAAGGTTATAACAACATGTCAGAGAATTTAAGATTCCTGTCAAACGTCATTCCTATTTTGGAATGACGTATTTTTTTAGGGACAAATTCGAAAACTCATATCATTATCATATGTATTTAGTGTATCTAGAATTCTATATGGATGGTGAAGACATATGAATCAATATCAAATGCTGTATAGTACACCTTATCTGTATTCTTCTCGAACATTGAATCAAATGTACAAAGCTACTAAAAATGAAGAAAACGTATGTGCTATACAAGAACACATGCGACGACATGAAGTATACCTGGACCGACAATACCGAGGGTATTATCATTTAAGTCAAAAAATCGAAGAAGATCTATATGGTGATGAACTGGCTGTCTCCTGGAATCAGTTATTAGACGAATATCAACTTTTTAAGGACAGTAAAGGGAATTTATCCATTAAACCAAAAGGATGGGGTTAATATGACAATCATTGGAGAGCTAGGGATTGTATATGGCGTGACGGGGGCTTCAGTTTTAGGAATCAAATTGCTGAAGAAGAAAGGTTTTTATCTTCCAGGTTGGTTGCTACGTTCGGGTCTTAAATGCTTACTAATTGGGAGCGTTTGGTACGTTCTAATGGATATTCTAGATGTGTTTCTACGCTAGCATTACATCTGGTAGTTGAAAATGATTATAATAGCGCATTTTAAACAGCTTTTTCTAAGCTTCCATACAGGCTCAACTACCTTAAGGAGGTATGGAGGAAATGTTGTCACTTTTATTAATCCCAGCAACCTTTATAACTGTAGCTTATTTTTACCAAAGTAATGGACCGAATGATAAGAAAAAAATTGCAACGTTTTTTGAAATTACAAAGGTTTGTGTTCAACATAAAGGTGAATTACAATATCCCATTTTTATAAAAGAAATTAAAGAGGATATAAGTATGAATTATGTTTACAAGTTGCCACTTGGTGTACCTAGTCAACTAATCCAAAAGTTAGCTGAAGTATTAGAAGAAGGTCTATATAAACCTGTTAAAATATCGTTTCATCAAAGAGAGCTTCATATTCGAGTATTTAGCCAAAGAATACCTGAAATGTGGAATTGGTCTAAGGATTTATTAAAAGAGCATACATGGAGAGTTGTGGTGGGGAAAGCGTTAGATAAACATGTGTATCATGATTTCGAGAAAACACCGCATATGTGCGTGTCGGGTATGACAAGGTTTGGAAAAACAGTATTCCTAAAAAATGTAATGACTAGTTTGATTTTGCAACAATCCCAACACGTGAAATTTTTTATTATTGATTTAAAAGAAGGGCTAGAGTTTAGTCCTTACAAAGAGTTATCCCAAGTTGTAGAAGTCGCTGAAAACCCGAAACAGGCATTAGAAATGTTGGGAAGAGTACGTGAAAAGATGGTAAAACAAATTGAAATGATGAAGAAATCCTATTTTACCAATATCATAGACACATCGATTAGAGAACGTTGCTTCATCATAGTAGATGAAGGAGCAAATCTTTGTCCGACACAAGGATTACCTAAAAAACAACGTGATGTTTTATTTTTGTGCCAGGAGATGCTATCTGAAATCGCAAGGATTGGAGGTGGTTTAGGCTTCCGACTCATATTTTGTACGCAATATCCAACCTCTGATACATTACCAAGGCAAATTAAACAAAATTCTGATGCGAAAATAGGCTTTCGATTACCAACGGCGGTCGCTTCACAAGTTGCTTTGGATGAACCAGGTCTTGAGGATTTACCTTCCCTTCCAGGAAGAGCATTATTTAAGACAGATCGTACAGAAGAAATTCAGGTACCTCTTTTAAAGGATACAGATATGTGGGAGTTGTTAAAGCAATATAAGGTGGTGAAGCAAAATGAGGCATCAAACACTCAAACAGAAAGCGAGACAAATCGAGATTTTATCCACTTTAAGTAAATTGGATTTTTTAACTAGGAGGCAATTACAAGCCATCCACTGTCTAGGGAGTATTCGAAATGCAAATCGTGTATTAAAGGATATGCATCCGTATTGTCACATTACAAAAATGGCTCGTGAACACGTATATTATTTAAATAAAAAAGGACGGGATTTATTAGGTAGTACAAAAGAAGTAAAGAAAAGTAGTCAATTACAGCACATATTAATGCGAAACGAAAGCTGGATGTGGCTTGGATTTCCAGAATGGAAAACAGAAAGACCTATCGAGTTTTCAATCAATGGTCAACGGTATCAAATTATTCCTGACGCAACGTATTTTGAGGGTAATGTTCCCCATTTTGTTGAAATAGATCGTATGCAACATATGAAAGTAAACGAACATAAAATACAGTTATATGGCCATATAACAGATATCTATAAAAGACAGAATGCTATTGTTCCAGTAATTAATTTTTTTACATTATCAGACTATCGACAATCAAAGTTAGAGCAATATGCCATAAACCGAAATGTGTTTATGAGAACATTTGTAATGGAAGATATATTTTAGTTGTTTTAAGCATTTATGTCCCAAAAATCATGATAATCAATACGTTTATCAAATTTCCTTAGTGTTTTAATGATTTTAGTTGCGGATGTTAAGGTGGGAATACGATCCTTCTTATTTGCTAAATCACTTATTAAAGATTTACTTAATCCGGTTCGTTGTACTAACCATTGTTGTTTAATCCCTCTACGGTCCAAATAGTCACCAAATGGAGTTCTCTTTTTTCCTAACCCAAACATGGGAATCCCTCCTAATTAAGCTTGTGGTAATAATAACTTGTCCAAATTTCCATAAATCTAAACGTTTGTTCATAAATATGGAATCATAATTTAAAATAAAGCATAGAATAATATAAAGAAAATCTAAAAAATGTGTAATAATTTTGAAGAATGTAGCATTCATAGTAATAGCTACAAGTTGCTGATACACTATCCTAATGGCAACTTGTTGCAAAGTGTATTCTTACAAAATAAAAAGCTTAAATCCATTGGTGCATAAGGATTTAAGCTTTTTTAAATTTATGAAGAATCGAGGATGAGTTTAATAAATTAAGAGATATTAAACTATTCAACATTCGAATTTTGAAGAACATTGTAATGATTTCATTGGTTTTAATCGTATAATCTTCTAAATTTTTCACTTCCCTTTTCCACTCAACAGCTGTTATTAAAAATTTTCATTTGAGTAATCTTATTTTCAATTTCTTTCCGAATAATCTTCTTTATATTACACATACTAAATCTAAGCCGATTTCCCACCGGCTGTACTCTTGCAAAATGGAGCTCACTCCTCCGTTCCAGTAAAAACAGGTGGGTAACTTCAATTGTTACCTGCCAATTATAAGTATACTCGTTGATTTTCATGTCCATACTGTTTAAAGAAGGCATTCCATGCCATTCGGATTGACCTCCAGCACATGATAAATTTACAACCGTTCCTATATATGGTAATGGCATTCTGTTGTATATTGGAAAAGCCGATTTTCAGACTCTAGGAAAAAGAATTTCTCAAGAAAATTGGCTGGACACTAACGATTCTAACAATACTAAAATATATGTTGGAAGGTTTCATGGTTCTAAAAACTCAACTGAAACTGAATGGTCAGTTGAAATTGACTTGGCTGAAAGATTGTTAATTTACGTACACAAACCTGCATATAATGCTAGAAGTATATCCTCGCTAAAGGATTTAGAATTTCAGGATATTCATATCTTAAACTGGGGTAATTATAGATCTCTTTTCCCTGAAATTTCTGGATTAAGATGGACAAGTAAGTTAGACGATTTGGTATTTGAAATGTATAAATGGGTGTAGTCTAACCCATAAATTAATTAAAATTTATGAATAGATGTGGTGAAACAAAGTTGGGTGGGAACCCAAATATATTTGTACTATAAGAAAAGTCTTATGTTGATCAAGTCGGAGGAAGGCACCTTTGGGTGTCTTTTTTATGCACAAAAAGCCTCATCTTCCTATAAAAAGGATAAGGCCTTTACAACAAACAATAATTGCAACTAAATTAACTTTATATTATATTAACTTTAAATAATATTATACAAATAAAGTGCTAAATAGTAGGTGGGGAAAATGGAATTTAACGATTTGGGTATTACCATTAAAGAACTTCGAATGAAAAAAAATATATCTCAATCCGAATTATGTCATGGAATATGTTCACAAGGTCAAATTAGCAAGATCGAAAAAGGTGTGATTTATCCATCTAGCATATTGTTATATCAATTATCTGAAAGACTTGGTATTGATCCAAATAATATATTTGCACTAACTCAAAACAAAAAAATTAAATATGTAGAAAATGTAAAATATGTAATAAAAGATTGCTTAAAACAAAAACAATATAAAGAACTTTATGAAATAGTAAAAAAGGAGAAAAACTTAAATAACTTTCAAACAAATGAAGAGAAACAATTTCTAATATGGCATGAAGCAATTGCTATATTTGAGGTAAATAGATCAACCAAAACTGCTTTAACTCTTTTAAATTATGCATTAAAACTAACTTTAACCAATTCTGATTTTTTATCAGAAAGAGAAATAGATATTATGCATACAATGGCTATATTTCATGGAGAAAATAAAGAATATGAAAAAAGTATTACTATATTAAGAAGATGTTTATCTAATTTTAATAAGTTAAATTTTCCTAGAGATAAAGAAATTAAACTAAAAATCATTTTAAATTTAGCAAAATCTTTGGCCTTCACATATCAAAATGAAGAGGCAATAAAATACATTGATAAGGGCATTAAATTAGCAATTAATCTAAATACTTTATACCTATTAGGTGAACTATTCTATTTAAAAGGTCTGTTTTTATTAAAGATTAAACAACACAATGTAGAAGATGTTGTTTATAACTGGAAAAAAGCATTATTTATATTTGAACTAA
>NZ_JBBBBL010000020.1:0-49740 GCF_037120585.1 Bacillus sp. CCNWLW194
TTTTACTAGTTTATTAAAAATTTATAATTAGTGAAGTCATCTCTTTAATTAACCATTGATATTGATCGATAAATAGGAGTCACCATATCATTTCGGGAGTCTGATAATCAAGCGGCTTAATTCAAAAAAATGAAACCAGTTAGGGTTTATTTCGTATGCAAATCTTTAAATTCCCTACACGTAACCTTTAGAAAAAAGAAGCAACCTCTACTATGATTGATGTTGTATGAGCTTAGCTTGATAGAAATGGGGTTTACCGTATGAAAAAATATAGATTGGGATTACGTCGCCCCACCATCCGTTAATAAAAGCGGAAAGTCGAATCTTCAACTAGCTTTAGATGGCGGGGTACCTTTTACAACAGGATAGCTACAAAATTGAGTTGCATTATTTAACGCAAAAAGAACCTGGAGCAATGGTTGAAATACCAGCCAATAAACATGATGAATTTACTAAAGCATTACATGGTTTAGTAGAATCAGGAGAAAGTTTTAGAAACGACAAAGAGCTATATAAACATAAACAGTATAATAATTTTAGAAACAACTATTGGAAAATGAGAACGCGAGAACATTTAGAAGGGAAATAAAAAGATGAATGACAAGATTATTTCAATCATTACCAAATATGAAAAAAATGGCGATTTTATGGGAGGGATAAATGAAGATACAATTCGAGAAGCAACACAAATGCTAAACATTAATTTCCCAGACAGCTATCATTGGTTTTTAAAACAGTACGGTAGCGGCGGACTGGATGGTATGGATATCCATGGTTGTGAGACAACAGCTGTGGATTCTTCCGTTGTTTACCAAACCAAGTTATATAGAGAAACATATAACCTTCCTGAACAATACATTGTTTTAAATGATATCGATGGTACTGTGACATGTTTAGATACCAATCAAATGAAAGATGGCGAGTGCCCTGTTGTTTTTTGGAGTCGTTTTTCAAAGGAACTGTATACCATTACTTATGAAAACTTCAGCGACTATCTATTAGATTCTTTACAAGAATCTGTAGATAATTTGTATGATGAGGATTAATTGATTATAGAATACTAAGAATCATATTTTATGTAATAATATATATTTATAGGTTTCATATGATTTTATTTTTTTGATTTACAAAGAAAAAGCCGATTATCTCTCTAAACTTAGAGTAAACGGCTTTTTTTCTATGGAAATTTGCCTAGCGTACGAAATTGGCCCAGTACCAGCGTTGCTGTAACCAGGGGCAAAGTAAATATTTTAAACAATAGAGTTCTGGCTTCCAGAACTTTTTTAATATGCTAAAATTTTCTTGATAGATACGATAAGGAGGCATAATAAGGTGAAGCAAAACTGGGAGCTAGAGGAACTTATTGAACATTTTACAGTTATCCCCGAAGAGATGCGCTTAATTGGAAATAAATATGGAAGCACACGACTTGGATTTGCTGTTTCCCTAAAACTTTTTCAGTACCAGGGTCGCTTTCCAAAAGGAAAACAAGAAATTAATAAACAGCTGATTGAATATGTTGCAAAACAAGTAGGAGTACCTGCAGATTCCTTTCAGGAATATGATTGGAACGGACGCTCCATTAAATATCATCGAGCACAAATCCGTGAATATATGGGATTTCGAGAGAGTACTTCCGAAGATATGGAACAAATAAAACTATGGCTACAAGCTAACATTCTACCACAAGAACTACAAATAGATCGTGTACGAGAATATGTTCTACACTATCTCAGACAACAACAGCTTATTCCTCCAACTCAATACCAACTAGAGAGAAATATCAAATCAGCTATTCGCCAATATGAAGAACATATTTCAAGACTCATTTTCACACAGCTTTCAGAGCATTCAAAGTCCCAATTAGATGCCTTTATACGTACTTGGTCCCAGATAGAACAACTTGAAGAGGATCAAACTATCCTTAGTTTTCGCGAACTTGTATCTGATCCTGGAAGAATTGGATTAGATAGTTTGTTACAAGAAATAGAAAAGCTCCGAATTGTACGAGATATACAGCTTCCATCAGATTTATTCTCCGGTGTTCCACCTAAGATGATCCGAACGTACAGACAGCGTGCGGTTTCTGAAGATATTAGAGAGTTACGTAGGCACCCAGATCCTATCCGTTACACATTATTAGCAGCTTTCTTTTGGTGTAGAGGTAGAGAAATTACAGATAATTTAGTTGAACTCATTATTCAAATTGTTCACCGTATTGGGGCTCGTGCAGAACGAAAAGTGGAAAAGGAGTTTTTACGTGATTTTCGTAAAGTAAGTGGTAAGACAAACGTATTATTTCGCATGGCCGAAAAAGCAGTGGAACAACCGGATGGTATTATACGAGATGTTTTATTTCCTGTCGTAGGTGAAGATACATTAAAAGGCATTGTGAAAGAAATGAAGCATACAGGCCCGGCTTACAGACAAAAGGTTCATACCGTTATGAGGTCTTCCTACGGTACTCATTATAGGAGAATGGTTCCCGCGTTATTGGATATTTTAGAGTTTCGATCGAACAATGACGTACATCGCCCTGTAATAGATGCAATTGATTTACTCAAGCAATATAAGCTTACCAATCAATATACATACAATGAAGCAGATTACATTCCGATAGAAGGAGTTGTAAAACCAGCATGGATTGATACAGTTATTGATAAAGAAACAAATCGTATCAACCGAATGAATTATGAAATCTGCGTTCTTCAAGCTTTACGAGATCGATTGCGTTGCAAAGAAGTATGGGTAGTCGGAGCAGACCGATATAGAAATCCAGAGGAAGATTTACCAGAGGACTTTGAACAAAACAGGGAAAAACATTACGAAGCCCTACGGAAACCCCTTGAAGCACAAACACTTATTCAAGAATTAAAAAATAGTATGAATACGGCTTTGGAAAAATTAAATAAACATGTGAAGAACGAGAATAAAGTACGCATTTTGAGTAAAGGAAACGGGTGGATTTCTGTGTCTCCTTTGCAGGCACAGGCTGAACCAGTTAATCTCAATCTCGTAAAAGCAGAGGTTATGAATCGCTGGCCAATGACCAATCTTTTAGATATTTTAAAAGAAGCAGATTTACGTGTCCATTTAACAGATACATTTCAAACATTAGGGAATCGAGAGATTCTCGATAAGGAGACACTTCAACGTAGACTTATCCTTTGTCTATATGGATTGGGAACGAACACAGGATTAAAACGTGTTGCTGCCGGGGACCATGGAGAAAGTTATAAAGAGTTGCTTTATGTGCGCCGTAAATTTATTCATAAAGAAAATTTACGACAAGCCATTTCAAAAGTAACCAATGCTATTCTAGCCACTCGTGTAACCGAAATATGGGGAAAAGGAACGACGGCATGTGCATCTGATAGTAAAAAGTTTGGAGCATGGGATCAAAACTTACTGACAGAATGGCATATTCGATATAGAGGTCGGGGAGTAATGATTTATTGGCATGTAGAAAAGAATTCTACGTGTATTTATTCGCAACTCAAATCTTGTTCTTCTTCAGAAGTAGCTGCTATGATTGAAGGATTGCTGCGGCATTGTACAAATATGGAAGTAGAGAAGAACTATGTAGATACACATGGACAAAGTGAAGTTGCTTTTGCTTTTTGTCATTTGCTGGGATTTCAACTGATGCCAAGGTTCAAAGCCATTCATGCACAAAAGTTGTATCGTCCGGATGTAGGTATGCAAGAGTCATATCCAAACTTGCAGCCAGTTTTAACTCGACCAATCAATTGGAATTTAATAGAACAACAGTATGATCAAATGATTAAGTATGCTACAGCCTTACGGCTTGGTACAGCTGAAACGGAGGCGGTTCTCAAACGATTTACCCGTAACAGTGGGCATCCAACTTATCGAGCACTAAGTGAATTAGGAAAAGCATTAAAAACCATTTTTCTCTGTGAGTATTTATCATCAGAAGAGATCCGGAGAGAAATCCACGAAGGATTAAATGTAGTTGAGAATTGGAACTCTGCTAACAGCTTCATTTTTTATGGAAAAGGAGGAGAGATTCAAACGAATCGTATGGAAGATCAAGAGATTGCCGTACTTTCTCTTCATCTCCTCCAAAATTGTTTAGTATTAATCAATACTTTAATGATTCAAGAAGTTCTCCTAGACAAAAATAAATCTTTACTGCAAAAGTTAGTGCCAGAAGATTTTAGAGCTTTAACACCACTTATCTATGCCCACGTAAATCCATATGGGACATTCAAATTAAATATGAAAGAACGTCTAACACTCCAGAGATCTTCTTAAGATTTTTCAAAAAAGAAACTTCCTTATGGTAGTAGAGGGCACCATATATACATTGATACCACTGAGTTGTTTACTACGAGGAGAATATTTTATTCCTTTCTTTGTAAGGTTCTCTTTATCGAGCAATCCATTAGCGAAAATTTGAAGAAACACAGTAGTAAAAAACTTCGTGTTTCTTCTATAATATATTTATTAGAAACCACTTTGCACTTCCCGGCACAGTTGTTCCTTCTAGCCCTCATTAAACAAAGTAAAACCCACTGCACACAAGGGTCCTTTAGTCATAAGCTTCACTAATTGTTTTGCAGTATATTTCGGTGAATATTTCATGTCATTTTGAAGCCACCAAATTGCCATCCCAACAACACAGGAAGTGATGAAATGGAATACCATATCCTTTGGAATATCTAAGTCATGGTCTTCAATTTTAAGCGCAATGAAATTTTGTTCAAGATTATCCATAATAGTCTGCTGCATTTTTAGGTTAAAATCATGAATGCCATGAGGTCCAAGCATGCTTTTATAAAAGTCTGCATGTTTTAATATACACTCAAATATGGATTGTAAAATCCCCTCGAATTCCGAAAGATCTATTTGATGTCCCTGCACATGGGCATATAGGACCATCTTACTTGTCAACTCTCCTAGTACATTCTCACTAAGCTTTGTTAACAAATCTTGTTTATCCCTGTAATGCGAGTAAAATGTTGCCCGATTGATGAGTGCCTCATCTGTGATGTCTTGAATGGTAATAGCATCGTATCCCTTTTCCGCTATCAGTTTGATAAAAGCATCATATATAAATTTCTTTGTCCGAATAATCCGCAGATCCGCTTTTTTCAACATCTTATACCTCCCTGTTCGTTATTGTCATTATACACAACAGATTTCATCCTTTTGTTTCTTATCGTACATTTATGTCTTAAATGTAAATTGAATTGTGTAGCGAAAACGATATAATTACACTATAAACAACACGCTTTTATTATAAACTACATGTTGTTCGTTATCTATCTTTTTGTTGAACGTATGCTAGGAGGATGAACATGAGAGAAGAACAAACAAGTAATATTCCACAACCCAAAACATATGGACCACTAGGCAACTACCCTTTATTCGACATGAGTCAACCTACTATTTCTTTTTGCGAGATGGCGAAAGAATATGGACCAATATTTCGGTTGACTGCTCCAGGTTTTAAAACAATATGTATCTCTGAACACAAACTTGTAACGGAAGTCTGTGATATCAATCGTTTTGATAAACATGTCGCAAATGATATGGTGCATGTACGTGAATTTACGGGGGACGGTCTGTTTACGAGTAAAACATCGGAGCCAAACTGGCGAAAAGCCCATAATATATTGCTGCCAACATTCAGCCAACAAGCCATGAAGGGATATCATACCATGATGTTAGACATCGCTTCGCAGCTGATTCAGAAATGGGCTCGGTTGAATCACGATAGTGATTATATCGATGTACCGGGAGACATGACCCGCCTTACTTTGGATACGATCGGTCTTTGTGGTTTTAACTACCGATTTAATAGTTTTTATAAAGAAAAACATGATCCATTTATCGACAGCATGGTACGTGCACTTGACGAAGCTATGCATAAAATTGCCCGCTCGAAGGGCCTGGATACTCTGATGATTAGAAAAAACAGACAATTCCAAGATGATATACAAAGCATGTTTTCGTTGGTAGATAAAATTATTAAAGAGCGGAAGGCTAATGGAAATAATGGAGAGATAGATCTGCTGGCCCGCATGTTAAGCAGTAAAGACCCTGAGACCGGGGAAGTGTTGGATGATGAGAATATCCGATACCAAATTATTACTTTCTTAATTGCTGGGCATGAAACAACAAGTGGTTTATTATCCTTTACGACTTATTTTTTACTGAAACATCCGGAAGTTCTGAAGAAAGCATACGAAGAAGTGGATCAGGTCCTCGGTGATTCCACTCCATCTTATAAACAAGTGCTAAACCTCAAATACATTCGCATGATTCTAAACGAGGCCATACGGTTATGGCCGACCGCTCCATCTTTTGATGTGTATCCAAAGGAGGATACTATAATCGGCGGACAGTATCATGTGAAAAAAGGTGAAGGGTTGACCGTGCTTCTTCCCGCGCTTCATCGGGATAAAGAAGTGTGGGGAGAGGATGCAGAAGAATTCCGTCCGGAACGTTTCGCAGACCCTTCCAAAGTACCAAATCATGCATATAAACCATTTGGGAATGGTCAACGTGCTTGTATCGGTATGCAGTTCGCACTTTATGAAGCTACGCTTGTGCTTGGAATGATTCTTCAAAAGTTGGAATTAATTGATTCTGAAAACTATCAGTTGAAGATTAAGCAATCATTGACCATAAAACCAGAAAATTTCAGAATTAGAGTTAAATTAAGAGAAGGGAAGGAAGTTGCACCTTTATTGAATCTTCCGTTAGATGATGAAAAGGAGAATGAAGAAAAGAAAAAAGTGACTTCTCAATATTCAAAACAAGAAGTACTTGAAGGTGCTGAAAACGTATCTCTGCTTGTATTATATGGTTCAAATCTAGGAAGAGCGGAAGAGTTTGCTAGGAAGCTCGCAGACCATGCAAGGTTACTGGGCTTCCAGAGCGATGTGAGAACATTAAATGATTATATCGGAAAGTTACCTAAAGAAGGTGCGGTACTCATTGTAACTTCTTCATATAATGGTCAACCTCCTGAGAATGCCGCTCAGTTCGTAAAATGGCTGGAACAAGCAAGCGCAGAGGAATGTACAGGGATCAGGTATGCAGTTTTGGGTTGCGGAGATCGAAATTGGGCGAATACTTACCAGAGTGTTCCGAAATTTATTGACAAAGAGCTTGAACTGAAAGGTGCCATAAGGTATACCGAAAGAGGAGAGGCTGACGCTGGAGGAGATTTCGAGAATGATTTTGTCCAATGGCAAAAGAACATGTGGAAGGATGTCTCGAATGTTTTTGGCCTAAAGATGAAAGAGGGAACAGAAACAGTGTCTCATCAATCATCGCTTTCCGTTCAGTTGATTTCAGGTCCTCATGCTAATCCAATCGTTCAAAAAAACGAAGCTGTTTATGCAACGGTGATTGCTAGCAGGGAGCTTCAGTCATCTGAAAGTGAGCGGAGCACTCGACATATTGAGATAGCCTTGCCGGAAGGCGTTACTTATCAAGTAGGAGATCACCTTGGAGTACTGCCAAGTAACAGCCGAAAAAATGTCAACCGAATTTTAAAACGTTTTAGATTAAACGAGAAGGATCAAGTCATTCTGAGTACAAGTGGAAGCAGTACAGCTCATCTTCCTTTGGACCGTCCTGTTAGTTTATTTGACCTTCTTAGCCATAGTGTTGAGATTCAAGAAGCGGCAACTCGAGCACAAATACGAGAATTGGCAAGATTTACAGTTTGTCCTCCTCATAAATACGAATTGGAAGCATTATTGGAAGATGAAGTTTATCAGGACCAAATACTAAAGAAACACATTTCAATGTTGGATCTTCTTGAAAAGTATGAAGCGTGTGAAATCCCGTTTGAACGCTTTTTAGAACTTCTCCCTGCACTCAAACCGCGTTACTATTCTATTTCAAGTTCTCCACTCGTTGCACAGGATCGTCTAAGTATTACGGTCGGTGTTGTTAGTGGACCTGCATGGAGTGGACAAGGAGAATATAAAGGTGTCGCATCTAATTATTTAGCTCAGCGTCACAATGAAGATGAGATTACTTGTTTTATTAGAACGCCAGAATCCCGTTTTCAGTTACCTGAAGATCCAGAAAAACCAATTATCATGGTTGGACCAGGTACTGGAGTTGCACCATTCCGTGGATTCTTACAAACGCGTCGTGTTCAAAAGCAAAAAGGTGTTAACTTAGGGGAAGCGCATCTGTATTTCGGTTGTCGTCATCCTGAAAAAGATTATCTCTATCGTACAGAACTAGAAAATGATGAAAAAGATGGCTTAATATCTTTACACACAGCTTTTTCTCGCTCGGAAGGACATCCAAAAACATATGTACAGCACTTAATGAAACAAGATGGAGCGAATTTAATTTCGTTATTAGATAACGGTGCCCACCTTTATATATGTGGTGATGGAAGCCGAATGGCTCCGGATGTAGAAGATACTCTTTGTCACGCATATCAAGAAATGCATGGAGTCAGTGAACAAGAGGCAAGAAATTGGTTGGATCAGTTACAACGTGAAGGACGATACGGAAAAGATGTTTGGGCTGGAATCTGAATTTGGGTAACTTTTCCCATCCCATGAGAAGGGGGATGGGGGAAAACACCCAATTTATACTCACTTTTACAGGTTACTATTTTAGGAGGACTAATCATGACAACTAGCAATACGTACAAATTTTATGTAAACGGAGAATGGAGAGAAAGCTCTTCAGGAGAAATAATCGACATTCCATCTCCATACTTATACGAAGTAATTGGTCAAGTACAAGCAATTACTCGCGGAGAAGTAGATGAAGCAATTGCATCTGCAAAAGAAGCTCAAAAATCATGGGCGGAAGCTTCCCTACAAGATCGCGCAAAATATTTATATAAATGGGCTGATGAGCTCGTAAATATGCAAGATGAAATTGCCGATATCATTATGAAAGAAGTTGGTAAAGGATATAAAGATGCAAAGAAAGAAGTTGTTCGTACAGCTGACTTTATTCGTTACACAGTTGACGAAGCACTTCACATGCACGGAGAAAGCATGATGGGGGATAGCTTCCCTGGCGGATCTAAATCTAAACTTGCGATTATCCAACGCGCACCACTTGGTGTTGTATTAGCAATCTCACCATTTAACTACCCAGTAAACTTATCTGCTGCAAAACTTGCACCAGCACTTATTATGGGTAACGCTGTTATCTTCAAACCAGCAACACAAGGCGCAATTAGCGGTATTAAAATGGTTGAAGCACTTCATAAAGCAGGTCTTCCAAAAGGACTTGTAAATGTAATTACAGGACGTGGTTCTGTAATTGGTGACTACTTAGTAGAGCATGCTGGCATCGATATGGTATCGTTCACAGGTGGTACAAATACAGGTAAACACTTAGCGAAAAAAGCTGCGATGATTCCACTTGTATTAGAGCTTGGTGGTAAAGACCCTGGTATCGTTCGTGAAGATGCTGACCTAGAGGAAGCTGCGAAACATATCGTAAGCGGTGCATTCTCATACTCTGGTCAACGTTGTACAGCAATTAAGCGCGTGCTTGTGCATGAAAATGTAGCAGACGAACTTGTTAGCTTATTAAAAGATCAAGTGGCTGAATTAACTGTTGGTTCTCCAGAACAAGACAGCACAATCGTTCCATTAATCGACGATAAATCTGCTGATTTCGTTCAAGGTTTAGTTGACGATGCGGTAGAAAAAGGTGCAACAATCGTAATCGGTAACAAACGTGAGCGCAACTTAATTTACCCAACATTAATTGACGATGTAACAGAAGACATGAAAGTTGCTTGGGAAGAGCCATTCGGTCCAATCCTTCCAATCATCCGTGTTTCTTCTGATGAACAAGCAATTGAAATTGCGAACAAATCAGATTTCGGTTTACAAGCAAGTGTCTTCACAAAAGACATTAACAAAGCATTTGCAATTGCTAACAAAATCGATACGGGTTCTGTTCAAATTAACGGACGTACAGAGCGCGGTCCTGATCACTTCCCATTCATCGGTGTAAAAGGTTCTGGTATGGGAGCACAAGGTATTCATAAGAGCCTTGAATCTATGACACGTGAAAAAGTAACTGTATTAAACTTAGTTTAATATTACAAAAAGAAGCTAATCTAAAAGTTAGATTGGCTTCTTTTTTCCTATAATGTGAGAAAAATGTTGCCCGATTAATGAGTGCCTCATCTGTGATATCTTGAATGGTAATAGCATCGTATCCCTTTTCCGCTATCAGTTTGATAAAAGCATCATATATAAATTTCTTTGTCCGAATAATCCGCAGATCTGCTTTTTTCAACATCTTATACCTCCCTGTTCGTTATTGTTATTATACACAACAGATTTCATCCTTTTGTTTCTTATCGTACATTCATGCCTTAAATGTAAATTGAATTGTGTAGTAAAAACGATATAATTACACTATAAACAACACGCTTTTATTATAAACTACACATTGTTCGTTATCTATCTTTTCGTTGAACGAATACTAGGAGGAATAATTTTAAATGCTTACAATAAAGCAATTTTTCAAACAAAAGATGGTTCTAGGTGGCTTGTTAGGCATTATGGCTGCTGTTATCATCGCTAGTTTTGCTTTTATGGGATCAACTGTTAATCCTGTACCAAAAGACTTGCCGATCGCTCTGGTAATACAGGATACAGGTGTGAACTTACCAGGACAAGGAAGTGTAAATGTAGGAGATAAAATAAAAGAGCAAATTCTGCAAAATAAGCAAATCCCAGTTAAATGGACGTTCTTACAAACGCAAAAAGATGTATTGCAAGGGATGAAGGATAAGAAGTATTACGCTGCAATTGTGTTTCCACCAGAAATATCCCAGCAACTTGTATCGCTGACCACACCTAAGGGACAACAAACTGAGGTGCAAGTCTTGGTGAATCAAGGACTAAACTATAATGTTTCAATGACTTCGAACCAAATGATCGATAAGCTCATTGGAGGGATAAACGAAAATATCCGTAATACCTTGCTTGATCAGCTTTCACAAAGAAATATGACAATAACAACTGAACAGGCAAAGTTATTAGCAAGCCCATTACTTGTTAAAACGGAGTTGATTCATCCAGTTCAATCACATACAGGAAACGGAAATATCCCTGCTATGATGACACAAGTTTTATGGTTTACTATTCTTATCAGTTCATTAATCTTATTTATGGCTGTCCAAAAGTTTACAAACGGACGTATTACAGGAAAATTAGTCCTATCACAGATTCTTGCAGGTTCTGTTTTCGTGATAGTAATTGCAAGTTTAATTCTTTTCATTGCTCATACTATACTCGGGGTAAACATACCGAACCAAGGAGAAATTTTCTTATTATTACTTTTCTTTGGCTTTATGTTCTTTCTTTTGCAAAGTGCAGTACTCAACTGGATTGGGCGTCTAGGGGTACCAATATTAATGCTAGTCTTCTTCTTTTCTATGCCAATCTTATCACTGGCACACGAATTTCTTCCAGATCTGACCAAACATTGGTTATATTCTTGGACCCCTCTTAAGTACAGTGTAGAAGCATTGCGTAGCAGTTTCTTTTTTGAAGGATATGGAATGGGATCATATGTTCAGACGATGGGGCTCGTTGGGCTTGTATCTCTTATAATTATAGTACTGTCTGTATTCAAAAAAGATAAACAAAAAGGTTCTATATCTACTGCGTCAGTATAGAGGAAGTAAATCTATAGTCAAAGAGATACAAGGAAAATTCCTTGTATCTCTTTGACTTTCATGTGCTTGAATTTATTCAGCATCATCCAATAAATAGAATAGCACAAAATCCAATTTATTGGATGGTGCATTAACGAAAACTTGAAGAAACGAGTTTTAAAAACTCTATAATTTATTAACCTATTACATTTTACGGGAATTATATGACGGACTAAAGCACCAACCCTATGATTATCCCTAATAGAAATGTTAGGTTACAGCTTCCATATACGAATCCTATATTTAAGAAAGAATAGGTGAATTTTATAAAGATGAAAAATCCTAAAGTTCAATTATTATTTGTATTTACACTTGTCTCTATCGTTCTCTTTCTGTTGGATACATCCATTATCTCATTATATAACTTTGTCGACGTACTATGGTCTATCACAATAGTAGGAATTGCCTTCATTATTTTTATCGAAAACCGTTCCCCACAAAGTACTTTAGCATGGTTTTTAGTATTAGCACTTCTTCCTGTTGTTGGTGTACTTTTGTACGCTCTTTTTGGCCGAAGTCGTTGGAGAAGAAAGAAGCATCTATATCGTTCAGAAGAGAAAAGAAAATTATTCCGTGAGATTTTAGAAGGAAAACGCCTAGATTTATCATTCACTTCCTCATTAAGTGAGCGCTCTGCTTATTTAACACAGGTTGTACAAAAATTCGGTGGCGGTCCTGTTGCCAATAATACCACAACAAAACTCTTAACAAATGGGGATCAAACATTTACAAACATTATACAAGCTATCGAAAATGCTACACATCATATACATATTCAATACTTTATTTATCGAGCAGATGAAATTGGTACAAAAATTCGAGATGCATTAATAAAGAAAGCAAAATCTGGTGTAACTGTACGCTTTCTTTATGATGGGATCGGAAGCAATTTATTACGAAATCGTTTCTTACAACCTATGAAAGATGCAGGAATTGAGGTTGTGGCATTTGATCCCATTCGTTCGCCATGGCCACTTGAAACAGTAAATTATCGTAACCATCGTAAAATTGTCATTGTAGATGGAGAGATTGGTTTTACAGGTGGACTCAACGTTGGAGATGAGTATCTTGGTCGTTCTAAAAAATTCCCAATTTGGCGTGATAGCCACTTAAGAATAGAAGGAAAAGCATTGTACAAATTACAAGCAGTATTCCTTGAGGATTGGCTCTATGCCTCTAGTAGTCTAAATACTTATTCTTGGAATCAATTTATGAATACAAAGTACTTTCCAGATAGAGAAAATCCTCATGCAGAAGGTGCTGTTCAAATTGTAGCAAGTGGACCAAGTTCAGATGATACAAGTATTCGTAATACTTTACTTGCTGTTATAGGTTCTGCTAAGAAATCAATTTGGATCGCAACACCCTACTTCATTCCGGATCAAGAAACATTAACATTACTACGTTTAAGTGCAATAGCTGGAATAGATGTACGCATTCTATATCCAGGTAAGAGAGATAGAATCATGAGTGATCAAGCATCTCAATCATACTTCACACCACTTCTAAAAGCCGGTGCTTCAATTTACAGCTATAAAGATGGTTTTATGCACGCTAAAATTGTACTTGTAGATGATAAAATTGCCACAATTGGCACAGCAAATATGGATGTCCGTAGCTTTGAACTAAATTATGAAATCATTAGCGTACTTTATGAATCTAAGACAGTTCTTGATATTAAACGTGATTTTGAAAAGGACTTTAATTATTCAACTGAAATTCGATGGGAATCGTTTCAAAAACGTAGTATTCAAAAACGAATACTGGAATCCCTAATGCGTCTAATTTCCCCTTTATTATAATTCCGAAAAAAGTAATCAAAACAAATTTGATTACTTTTTCCTTTACACTAACATAAAGGTATTATATAGTTAAGTTAACTAAACTAAACTATATGTCAAAACGAAAAAACGGCGTACAATGGAATAACAGAATGATTGGAGGAAGAATAGTATGACTAGTTCTTATAAAGAAGTAATTACCGACATGAACCGAGCCTACAATGAATTAAACATTTTACTATCTCAGGAGTTAAAGAATGAGTTTGGTCTTACAGGGCAGCAAGAGAACATGATAATCTATATTAATTTAAATAAAAATACTACAGCTAACAGTATTGCGACCACTTTTAATATATCCAAAAGTGCTGTCAGCCAAGTTTTATCTAAATTGGAGAAACATAATATGATTTCGAAACACGTAAATCCTAACAATAAACGTGAGTATTTCCTTACAATTGGTCCTAACGGTAGCAAGTATATAGAACGATTGTCTCAGCTAGATGATTTACTTATTGAGAAATACTTCTCTAAAATTGATATCGAAGCCTTGCAGCAAATGACCGATACCTTAATTAAAATAAATCAAATTATACTGGAAGAAAAAAAGAAGACCCTTGAGCCTAAGTAATAAAGTCTCAATGAGAAAGGTAAAGGAGTACAGCATGATTCGTATGGCACTAAGGGCATTTAAAATACAAATGTATTATTTGCTAGGCACGATGTTATTAGGATGGATTATGACGCCTTTTTCGCCCCATTTTTTAGGTGCAAGCATTGGCTTGCTTGTTAGTATGTATTGTGTTTGGATTTTAGGAAGGCGTATTGAAAAGTTTGGAGATAGCATTGTAAAAAAAACAAAAACACCGACGCTTGGTATGATTAATCGGTTTGCAGCAGCGATACTCGGTGCGATTATTATGTATGAGATTGAACACTATAGTGTTATATGGACATTTGCTGCCGGAATTATGGGTGGTTATTTCTTAATTGTGATTAATTTAGGGTATTATAGCATGAAAGATGGGAAGAAATAGATTAGCATAAAACTTTTTTTGGGGCACAGCACATCGCTATCAAGCTAAGGTTAATAAAAGTCATTTTCAAAAATGGCTTTTTTCTTTTTCTAAAAAACCAGTGTAGATTATTGAAAATTCTGCATATCAAATAAACCCTAACGGGTTTCATTTTTTTATTGGGGTCCCGCCAGCCAAATGACATAAAAACCACGTTAATACATTTTTTGGAAGTCGAAACCTTGATTTTTGTAAGCTAAGGATTGTAACTAAAACGACCATTTTTGTTACAGCAGTTTGTATCAAAATATGAAGTCAAGTAAACCAGTAATCTAGGTGTAACAAAAATGTGTAACAAAATTATTTGTAACAATATCTATTAAAAGACATTTTTGATACAATGAAAATAAAAAAAGGAAGAATTACATGAAATTTGGATATATGCGAGTGTCTACGATTGATCAAAATTTAGATCGCCAAGAACAACAATTAAAAGAAGCCGGTTGTGAACGTATTTTTTTTGAAAAAATAACAGGAGTTAAACGAGACCGCCCTGAGTTGAATCGTATGTTAGAATTTCTACGCCAAGGAGATACAGTAGTAGTAACAGATTTGACTCGTCTTTCTCGTTCTACAAAAGATTTAATTGAAATTGCCGAACTCATTTCTCAAAAAGGAGCAAACTTGAAAAGCCTAAAAGAAGCTTGGCTTGATACAACAACAGCACATGGAAAAATGCTCTTTACTGTTTTTGCAGGGATTGCTCAATTTGAAAGAGATTTAACCTCTGAACGAACAAAAGAGGGAATCATAGCAGCCAAGAAACGTGGGAAACATCCCGGAAGACCCAAAACTGATGAGGAAAAGGTAAATTATGCTTTATATCTTATAGATCAAGGAATGAATCGTACGGATGCTGCAGAAAAAGCTGGTATCTCTCGCATGACGCTGTATCGTAAAATACAACAAAAAGATAATTAGCAATACAAATGAATGGGACAGAGTAGAAATAATATATCATTATTTGCTACTTTGCCCCTGGTTACAGCAACGCTGGTACTGGGCCAAATTCGCGTTTTGTTGGTGCTACTCCATCACCATCAAGCTAAGAAAAGCAAATACCCCCAAAACGAAAAAATAAGCTTTTTTATAACAAGTTAGCACAAAATTTCATTGTGGGTAGTTGTATTTTTTTTGCTTGATAGCAATGTGGCGGGACCCCTATATGTTTTCGTTGACAAAACAGCATTGTCAAATGCAGACGAAGGCCTACGGGAAAAATTCGGCTACAGAACGAGAATAAAGTTAAAAGACGCCGTTGCGCAGAGTGGCTTGCAAGAATACGGCAAAACAACCATAAGATACTTCACATCAGACAATAAAACAGAAATTGAATTTGAATAAGCATTCCTGCGGGAGTGCTTATTTATTTTATTTGCAGGAAATTATCACCATTTGTCGAATTATATAAGCTGAAGGGTGATAGAAATGAGTCATAGAAACCTTTTTATGCTGGCAATGAATACGTAAAAACAAAAACATTCACTTATAACGGTTAATAGGAGGAATTATCATGAAAAAATTAGCTACAATTGCGTTGAGTGGTGCGTTAGCTTTAGGCGGTTTAACGGTTATGAATTTAGATACATCAAAGGCACAAGCTGAGGAATGGGATGGCTGTCATTATATCTGTGGTCCTGGCGAAACAGTAAACGATGTTACGGTTAAAATACATTCTACACAAGTTACTTTTGGTAATAGCTTAATTGCAAGAATCACGAATGACCGAGCTGAAGAAATTCATTACAATGTCAGCATCGAAAAGAAAAACGGAGATAGCTGGGGAGAATTTGAAACTAATTTCAAATGGAACAATCAGTGGGTTCCAGCTGGCTCATATGATGAAATTTCAACTTTCACAGGATATGGCGATGATGTTTATGAAAATGGCACATACCGATACAAAGTTGAAGTTGTAAGCACAGATGGTTCTATTGATACAATTTACACAGCAGGAATGACAGTTACAGGGCAATAACTCATGACTGAGCTTTATTATTTATGATTGTATCTTCGATAATATCATTGATAATTGCGTTGATATTATTATTAAAATAAGCTCTTCGGATCTTATTTTTTTTATATAAAAATAGAATATTAATATTCTATTATTGAGTTTTATCCTCTGTTCATAAACATAAGATTTTCTGGACAGATGTCTCTTAACGTACAGAAAACACTTAAGATGTGTCCGATTTAGAAAGGAAGCGTTCCTTTTGTCAAAATGATAGCAAGCATCTAATTATTACGCTCTTCTCCGCAGAAAGTGAGGTTCTGACTATGACGAGGCGTTCAGAAGCTGAACATTGGAACGAGGTGTTTGCCGATGTGAATCTCGGCAAGCCGCAAGTAGATTTTTGGCTGGAAAAATACGAGCCGATGCTAGGATTGGCCCAAGATGGACCGGTCATTGATCTTGGCTGCGGATATGGCAGCGACTCTTTATTTTTAACAGAACGAGGTTATCGGGTCATCGCCTGCGACTTCTCCTCTGAGTCGTTGGCGATTATACGCAAATATGTGCCAGGCGTTGAAACAAACCTATTCGATATGACAGGAGGATTGCCGTTTCCGGATGGTAGCGCGAGGGCGGTTGTCGCGGATTTGTCCCTGCATTATTTTCACTGGGACGATACTGTTTCTATTGTTAGCGAAATTGCGAGAGTTGTCGGCACTGGCGGATTGCTGCTAGCCCGCTTGAATTCCACGTGCGATGTTCATTACGGTGCCGGTCAGGGCATCGAATTGGAACCCCGTTATTACGAGCATGAGGGGCGGCGGAAACGTTTTTTTGACGAAGCAGATATGCGTCGGGTGTTTGACGGATGGGCGATCAACGTGTTGACGGAAACGGACATGCACCGCTACCGGAAGCCGAAAATTTGCTGGGAGATGGCAGCTTGCGTCCGCTGATGGCGGGGGCTGTGTGTGCCGACGAACTTGCCGATGTGAATCCGACCGTCGGGACAGCTGGTCGAAAGCAGCCGGACAAAGAGACTCAAACCTTTTTTGTTCCGCTCACGGGGATCGATAATGCAATAAACCAAAAAACAATCTAACACTTTATTTTCGTGTTATTGACTAGTTTTTGGTTTATAAAGCCGGATTAGTATAAATTTTCCTCGAACAGAGTTAATTAAACAACTTAAAACTACATTGAATACATGTAAACAAAGTGACAACCATTGATTTAACAATGATTGTCACTTTGGAGTTAAGATAATCGGAAAAACCCCACGCTAATACATTTTCTAGAAAATTAAGGTTGCTTTTTCTACGCTAAAGAAATTCTAACCTATAATCATCAGATTAAAGTCTTAAAGCCCACAAAAGCAAAAATAACAAGTATAACAAAAAATGAAAAAACCAACATACACCCTACAGTGTTATATTGGTTTTAAAGCATTATATGTTTAGGCAATAACATCTTGGTTAGGGTTTTTATTTCCACAAACAATCTTTTAGGCGAAATTACTCCATACCCATCAAATTAATATTTTGAAACCCACCATAACGAAAAGTTTGTTTCCATTTAAATAGAAAAATCTTACTTTCACTTTTATCGTTTGGAGGATTGTCTGTTTCTTAAACTGTTAATAGACGTACAGTTAATCTTCTTTATAAAATTTATATTTACCAGACAGGTCTAAACTTCACTGGTGAATTACTTTCATTTGCTTCATAAACTAATTTTGTTAAATCTTCCTTGAGCATTTGCATTCGTTCAGCACCTATGTTTTCAATCCAGCGCTCTTCAATCTCAGTTAGTATCTTCTCTTTTGCTTGCACTACTAACCAACCCCGTTCAGTCAAAACAATAATTTTCCCTCTCTTATCAGTGGGATGAGTTTTACGCATTACATAACCACTTTTCTCAAGATAATCCACCATTTTACTTACAGCTTGCTTTGTAATTCCTAAATATTCAGCTAGTTCTATACCTGTCGCTCCATTAGGGGTGATGTATTTAAACATAAAACCATGTATAGGTCTAATATCTCCAAATCCCAATTCACTCAATCTGTCATGTAGTTCATTAATCGATGTACTAAAGGATAATGACAAAAGGGATGTAAGATCTAATTCACTAAATACTTGATGATTCATACATAAGACCTCCTTAAAAGTCAATTAAGTTGACTTTTTGATTCATTGTACTACGAATAACATAATCCATCAAGTTAACTATGTTGTTTTTGTTATGAAAGTAATATGCCTCACTTACAACATCAAGAAATATTTATTCACATAAAAACTTAGTAAAATTACATATTAAATAAGAAATAACATGATAAAAATATCGATTTTTTCAAAAAATTTTCCTCATTACAAAAATATACAGGTTACTTTAAATATCCAATTAATTATAATTTCCTACCAAAATAAAGGAATTGTTTTATTTATTTGATATAATTTATGTGATTACAATAAATACACGGGGAATAAAAGATTACAAATCATCTATACGGAGGTATGAAAGATGGATGAAAAACGAGACATAGGACCTAAAATAGAAAAAAGCTTTGAATTAATAGGGAAAAGGTGGACAGGATTAATTATTTATGTACTAATGAGTGGTCCTAAACGTTTTAGTGAAATTCATTCAATGATTCCAGATTTAAGTAAACGTATGCTTACAGAAAGAATGAAAGAACTTGAGGATAACGATATGGTAGTGCGACATGTGAGCACGGAACGCCCTGTACGAATAGAGTATTTACTAACAAAAAAAGGAACAGAATTAGGGAAAATTCTTGGACCAATTAGTCAATGGGCTGAAAGTTGGATAAAAGAGTAAATATAAAGGTTCTTACAAATACAAAAATCAAACAAATATTAAGAATAGACAAAGTGCAATCTCCTAAAAAATATAGTCAATACATTTAATAAGTAGACAATTCATATTAAAAAAATTACACTGTTTCATATTAAAGTAATAGCTGACCTCATTTTAGAAAGGTAGGAAGAAACAAATGGCAAATCTTCTTTATATTACAGCGCATCCATTTGATAATACCGAATCATACAGTTTGACAGTTGGAAAAGAATTTATTAAGTCCTATAAAGAATTAAATCCCTATGATGAAGTTGTTCATCTTGATTTATACAAAGCGGATATTCCATATCTTGATGCTGATGTATTTAATGGTTGGGAGAAACTTAGATCTGGAATTCCTTTACATGAATTAACACCTATTGAAATATCAAAAGTAGGACGTCTAGCTGAATTAGGCGGACAATTTCTATTAGCTGACAAGTATGTATTCGTCACTCCAATGTGGAATTTTTCTATTCCAGCCATTTTAAAAACATATCTTGACGCTGTGGCTGTATCAGGAAAAACATTTAAGTATACAAAAGAAGGATCGGTAGGATTATTAACAGGTAAAAAAGCATTGCACATTCAAGCACGTGGCGATATTTACTCTGAAGGACCAGAAGCGCGTAAGGAGATGGGCCATCGGTATTTAGAAGTTATGATGGAATTCTTTGGAACCTCTTTCTTTGAAGGGATATTTGTCGAGGGACATAACAAATTTCCAGAACAGGCCGAAGAGATTAAGAAAAAAGCTATTATTAGAGCTAAAGAAGTTGCTAAATATTTTTAAATATTTCAATCTAAAAACACAGTATTGCTAATTATATTTATTATAGTAACAATACTGTGTTTAATAAAAACTCTCCTAGGATTTTCTTCACTTACCTTGTATCTAATTTATCCCACAATAGTATCTAGCACTATAGTATTGTGTATATCAACTTAATCCACCAAAATAATTTTCAGTTGTTTACTCGAATCATTTTAGGACTATAATTATAACCCTTATCAGCGGATACTAAAAGAGATGGCCCCGGTAGAATACCGAGACCATCTCTTAAGCGCTTGATTTTTTAAGGCCTTTTTATTAAACTTTCCATTTTATAGGGTACCCTTCAAGCGTCTGAGGGGAATTTTAAGGACTTTACAACCTCAATTGATTGACAGTAACTTTATTTACATCAACCAAGAAATGAAGAAGGGCAGGGTAACAAGAGACATAAGCGCACTAATAAAGAAGGAAGAGGCTGTCTCACCTGCTAGACTGTCAAATTTCAACGAAATCATAGCAGCTACTGAAGATCCTGGGAATGCTACTAATAAAACTAACTTTGTTACGTCATCTGAAGATAATCCTATTGCATGTGCAATTCCAAGCATGATAAGTGGTTGAACGACTACTTTAAGAATTGAAATCCCAAATGCAGTTGGGCTAAATTGAACTTTACGAATTCCGATTGTAACCCCAACAGCAAATAACGCTGCACCCGATGTAATGCCACCAATTTGCTCTAAACTCTTCTCTAATAAATGTGGTGATTGGAACCCGCATAGCACAAGAATAACCCCAATTAAAGGAACACATGCTAGCGGCTCTGAAAGACCATGTAAAATTGATTTAACAGTTACTTTCAAAAGACCTTCTTTCTCGTCAGTCTCTTCATTCTGACGTTGACCCACTGCACCAATAATAGTAGCTAATGGATCTAGTATGGCATTCACAACGATTCCTGTAATGGCAATTGGAAGCGCAGCCACACTTGCTCCAAACAAACTCCCTAAAACCGGAGTCCCCATAAATGCAAAAGTTGGTTGGGCTGAGTTTAAAGAAAACATTGATGCTTTTGTTAATGAAAACTTAAATACGTATTTAGCAATTAATAGGAAAACAATATAAAAGCCTACAATACCAATAACTAAGGCAAGTAAAAATGGCCATTTTTCAATTAATGTTTGCTTAGGGGTTGTTGTAATCCCCACAAACAGATGGGCTGGTAATGCAAATTTAGTTACTAATGTATTTAATCCTTTTGATGTCTTCGCATCAAATTTTTTAAAATATCCAGCTAAATATCCTAATAGGATGGTAAAGAAAATAGGTGTTAGAATAATAAAGATTTGACTAGTTTCCATTTTAAAATCCTCCATAATATATATATCTAAATTACGCTTTAACTTCAAAGTGAATAATTTCCGGTAAATACCGATGCCTATCAAGGTGATAGGCATTCATTTAAACCTACATAGTTATCTCCGAAATTTCACTAGATTTGATTGATTTATAAGTTGGATGCCACATAGCATCTTTTACAGCTTGTTCAACATCTTCTGGAACATGTTGAGCCACGCCATCTTGAATAGCTGCTTTTGCAACTTTAATTGCTACTGCTACAGAGACAGAACGCAAGTCCTTTGTACTTGGAAGTAATGAAGCACCAGCTTTACGACTATCAGTCATATCAGTTACAGCATTTGCAGCAGCAGTAAACATACCGCTTGTAATCACTTTCGCTTTTACAACAATCGCACCAAGTCCTAAACCAGGGAATACAAATGCGTTGTTTGATTGACCAATTTCGTATACTGTACCTTTATAAGAAACGGGCTCAAACGGACTTCCTGTTGCAATTAGTGCTTTTCCATCTGTCCAAGTAAGTAAATCTTGCGGAGTTGCCTCTGCTAATGGCGTTGGGTTTGACATTGGCATAATGACTGGGCGTTCCACATGTTTGGCCATTTCTTTTACGATTTCTTCTGAGAAGGCTCCCTTTACACCTGATGTTCCAATCAGAATAGTAGGTTTTACTTGTTTAATCACTTCTAGAAGAGTTATTTTACCGGATTCATCACGCGCCCAACCTTTTACTTCTTCCGTTTTTTGTAAGTAAGATTTTTGGAAGTTTAAAATACCATCCATATCGTCTGTTAAAAGCCCTCGGTAATCAACAGCCCAAAATCTACTATATGCTTCTTCTTTCGAAAGACCATCAAACACCATCGCATCATGAATTTGATCAGCATTACCAATCCCTGCAGCTCCTGGTCCAAATACCACTACTCGATGCTCTCGTAATGGGACATCAGTAACTTGAACAGCAGAAAGGATAGCTGCTAATGTAATAGCTCCAGTACCTTCAATGTCATCATTAAATGTTAAAATCTTATCTCCGTATTTCTCAATAATGTTGCGAGCATTGACATTACCGAAGTCTTCCCAATGTAATAAAGCATTTGGGAACATTTCTAATGCTTTTTCAACATAGGCATCAATAAATTCGTCGTATTTTTCGCCTCGAACTCGTTCATGTCGATTTCCAATATAAAAAGGATCTTGTAACAACTCTTCGTTGCTTGTCCCTACATCTAATACAACAGGCAACACACGACCGGGATCGATTCCAGCTGCTGCCGTGTAAACAGCCAATTTACCAACAGAAATATTGATTCCATTTGCTCCCCAATCACCAATACCAAGAATACTTTCAGAATCTGTAGCTACAATTAAATCAATATCCTCTGCTTTAAATCCACTATTTGCAAATGCTTTTTCAATTCCATCCATATCATTAATAGAAAGATAAACACCGTCTGGACGATGATATTCATGACTATACTCTTGAATGGCTTGTCCAACAGTCGGAGTGTAAATGATAGGTAACATTTCACTAAGATGATTTGTTAGCAATCGATAGAATAATACGGTATTGCGATTAGATAAATCGTTTAACCAAACATTTTTCCGTAAGTTATTAGGTTGTTCTTTAAATTGTAAATAAGCACGTTTAACTTGTTCTTCTAATGATAAAACTGTTGGGGGCAATATCCCTTCTAAGCCAAGATCTTTACGCTCTTTATTTGTGAATGCTATTCCTTTATTTAAGAAAGGTTGAGCAAGTAGATTTTTCCCTTTCAAATTTGTTTGAATAGATCCGTCATTGGAAAGATTAAATGTATTCATGTGATTATTCCTTCTTCCTTGATGTTTTGTATTGTATTTTCAACTCTCAATGTATTTGTAAAGTGTCTTATTTGCTTGCGTTAATAAAGGTTACTAATAGTAACCAGAAACACTTTATGCCACTAATAGTAACCAAGGTAAATAAAATAGTCAACTATTTTTACTATTTTATTTCACTTCTGATTATTTTTTATTGGCTAGTAAATAAATAGTTTCCTAATTATATAAACACACCTTAAAACCATATAAAATAAGGATTTAATTTTTTACTTACATCAAAAAATTAATAGAAATAATTTTTAAAATACGAACCTATATAGACGTTTTTTTAGAAAAGAGAATATAAATACAACACAAAAATAATGACTAAATTAATCATTGAAGTTACTATTTGTAACTTAGTTATTTTATTTCTAGTTATGTCGGTTTATTTTCTATCCTATTAAAAACAGAAAGGTGAGAATGAATAATGGCAAAAGTAATATAAGATTGAATTCACTCAGTATTTGATGATTCATATATAAAACCTTCTCAAATGAAGTCAATACAGTTGACTAAATTCAAATCCTATTGTACTATACAGATTGTAGTCAACTATATTGACTATATTTAAAATATAAAAGAAATAGGATTCACCGAAATAAAATTAATACATTATGGAGGTTTCTCATGGCTAATATTGTAAAAATTAGAGGAAGTGTATTTGCTCCGTATGCTTGCTTAGAACCTATTAAGGATTCTGCAACAGGAAGGATCTTAGAATATACTGGTGATGCACGTGAATTTACACCATACGCCGTAAACACGATGCGTTCAAGATTAGAGCAAGAAGTGATTATTGATTTTTATAAAAAAGAAATTTTTACATTTGCAGATGCTTGTATTACAACTGTAAAAATTACAAATCCAGATGGTTCTATTGAGCATCAAAAAGGAAAAACAGGTACAGAAAACATTGTATGTACGAATGTTGTGTGGAGCGCTGATGAGGTTTCTTTTGAAATGAAGGCCAGTGCCAGCAACCCTTTAGATGCAGCAGCACCTGCAGCTGACTATTTATTAACTATACGTGTTAGCAAAAGTGGAGCTTTGCATATTGAAGGTAAACATGATGGGTTCCCTTGCTATGAATTTTATAAGCAAACAGACTTCGGGCGATTTGAATTAATCTATACACACGATTACAGAAAAACTGGTGATACTCCAAAGGCGCTAGCTGGAGAGATGGAATACAGTTTTAAAAAGACAATTTAAATATAAATACAAATCAAAAAAGGATCACACTTAACATTCGGTAGCGAGTATTAAAGGTAAAACAATTGATTGTCCTAAAAAATTGTGACCTGTTTTGCTCAATGAGTCAATGTTTTGTATTACTTAAAAATAAAATTACAGAGGTGTTTCTCATGGCTGATATCGTTAAAATTAGAGCAAGTGTATTTATCCCAATGTCTTGGGTTTCAATAGGTTGGACTGGATCTAATCAAACGGGAGACTTAATCGAGTTCGAAGGTGATTCACGTGAATTTACCCCTTATGCTGTAAATGCTATGCGTTCTAGAGTTGAACAAGAAGTAGTTGTAGATTTTCACAAAAAAGAAATTTTCACATATGGAAATACGGGTATAACAACGGAAAGAGTTACAACTCCAGATGGTTCCGTTCATACAAGAACAGGAAAAGCTAGTACAGAACGTATTGTATGCACTGATATTGAATGGAGTACTAATGACGTCAAGTTTCAAATGAGTGCAAGTGCTAGCAATCCATTAAATATAAATGCACCTGCTGTTGACTATCTTTTAACTATGCATGTCAAAAAAGATGGTACAGTTGATATCGAAGGTAAACATGATGGATTCCCTTGCTATGAATTTTATAAACAAACAGATTTTGGTCAGTTTGAACTAATTCATACACATGATTTCAGAGAAACTGGTGATACAGCTGAAGCGCTAGGTGGAGAAATGGAGTGCAGTTTTAAAAAGACATTATAAAAACAATATAATCCCTTTAAAAATATAACAACGTGAGAAGAGTAACAGGAGGAAAAGAGAATGACAACAGTTTTATTTGTAAAAGCAAACAATCGTCCAGCAGATCAGGCGGTTAGTGTGAAATTATATGAGGTTTTTTTAGCAAGCTATAAAGAATCACATCCAAATGATACAGTGATAGAGCTTGATTTATACAAGGAAGAATTACCATATGTAGGAGTAGATATGATTAACGGCACATTTAAAGCAAGCAGAGGATTTGACTTAACAGCAGAAGAAGCAAAAGCAGTAGCTGTTGCTGATAAATATTTAGATCAATTCCTCGCAGCTGATAAAGTAGTCTTTGGTTTCCCATTATGGAATTTAACAATCCCAGCTGTACTACACACATATATTGATTACTTAAATCGCGCGGGCAAAACATTTAAATATACGCCAGAAGGTCCAGTCGGTCTTATTGGAGATAAAAAAATTGCATTATTAAACGCAAGCGGCGGTGTATATTCTATAGGACCAAAAGCTGAAATGGAAATGGCCATTAAATATGTAGCAAGTATGATGGGCTTCTTCGGTGTAAAAGATATGGAGAAAGTCGTGATTGAAGGCCACAACCAATTCCCAGAAAAAGCAGAAGAAATTATTTCTACAGGGCTTGAAAAGGCAGTTAAAGTAGCAACTACGTTCTAATTAATAAAACACTCGTCACTCAATATGGCAGTACCAACAATTCTATAGCGGTGGTACTGCTTTTTTATTTGCTTATCTCGCTATTTTGGAGCAGTAAGAACCTAATTGATGCGAGTTTTTTATTCTCAATTTATTCTACGATAGAAAGCAGGAGTACTTTACAATGGAACGTTTATGGACAAAAAACTATATCATGCTGACAATTACAGCATTATTACTATTTAGTGGTTTTTATTTACTAATGCCAACACTGCCTATGTTTATTAAACAATTAGGCGGAAGTGAATCTCAAGTTGGATTTATTATTGGAGTATTTACAATATCGGCAGTAATTTTCCGTCCTATTGTTGGAGGATTAATGGATCGATATGGTCGGTGCGTATTTATAATAAGCGGACTACTATTTTTTGCAATTACAATGTATTTTTATGATTGGGTAACAGGAGTTATATTTTTAGTGGTATTACGTATCCTCCATGGAATCGGCTGGGCGGTTGCTACAACTTCGATTGGAACAGCTGTGACTGATGTGATTCCACCATCTCGTCGCGGAGAAGGAATGGGATGGTACGGACTTGCAATGACTTTAGGTATGGCTTTAGGACCAATAGTAGGTCTTTGGGTAGCAAAATCATTTTCATTTCATTATTTATTTCTACTATGCACAGCATTAGCACTTATTGCATTCATACTTGCGCTTGGTACAAAAATTTCAGCCGTTCAGCATACCTCAAAACAACCAATATCATTTTTTGAAAAAACGGTTTTACCAATCGCTAATGTGACATTTTTCTTATCCCTTACTTTTGGTGGCATTACAACATTTTTACCACTGTTTGCGGCAAAGATTCAAGTGAACGCTGGTACTTTTTTCTTAGTTTATGCTGTCACACTTATAGTAATTAGACCGATTGCAGGGAGAATATCCGATAAGCGCGGAGAAGGAATCATTATTGTTCCTGCGCTTTTTATAATGATAATTGCACTATTAGTCCTAGCAATGACAAAAGGTCTTGTTGGACTCGTTATAACAGCTATTTTGTATGGAATTGGATTTGGATCGGCACAACCCGCTCTTCAAGTAGTAACTATACGATTAGCTCCACCAGAGAAAAGGGGCGTAGCAAACGCTACATTTTTCACTGCTTTTGATTTAGGGATTGGTTTAGGATCAATCATTCTAGGGTTTGTTTCACAACTCATGGGATATCAAATGTTATTTATTGTATGTGCGGTATCTGGGTTTATTAGTCTGTTGATTTTTATTTTGTTTGTAAAAAAGACATTATAGGGGTGAGCATACATGCCCATCAACTTAAGAATTTACTTTACCCCCAAGTGTAAAAAAACGCTATCCTTTCCTATAAGTTTACGGAAGAAAAGCGTTTTTTTATTTTAAGGGGTATTTTATTTTGTTAGATTGATAGTGATGTGGCGGTACACCTTTAAGAGAAGACTTAAATCCCTATATAAATCAAAGGGGATTGTTTGCATATTAGCTTTGGTTTTATGTACAATAAAGGTAAAGATATAGTCTAAAACAGGAAGAGGAAAACCATGTCCAATTCGTTAGTAAACTTACGTATCGATTTTGCATTTAAGCAGTTATTTGGCACAAATGGGAATGAAGATATTTTAGTTGCCTTTTTAAATGCCATATTAAAAGATTCTTTGGAATCACCTATTGCTGCCCTACAATTAGAAGATCCACATTTGCATCGCGAATACGAAGAAGATAAATTATCAATTTTAGATATTTCGGCTACATTAAATACAGGAACAAAGGTAAATGTAGAAATACAATTGAATAACAATCATGATATGATCAAACGAAGCTTGTATTATTGGGGAAGGTTATACACCTCTCAATTGCAAAAAGGAATGCCTTATAGCTCACTTCATAAAACGATTACCATAAACTTATTAAACTTTGTAATGTTTCCAGAATATGAAGCATTTCATACAACAGGAATCCTTTGGAATCAGCAACAACAAAAGTTATTAAGTGACGATATAGAAGTTCATATTGTAGAGATTCCAAAGTTACTACAGCAATGGCGTGAAGAGAAAGTTAATCCGTGGGAAGATTCGTTTGTTCGTTGGTTATTATTATTACCAGCGAATGAAGATGAGTATCTCACACAAACATTGGAGGACATTGCCATGAACCAAGATCCAATTTTACAAAAAGCAATGAATAAGTGGGAACATATGAGTCAAGATTCTTCTTTCCGTCAAGCATATGAAGCAAGAGAAAAGGCCTTAATGGATGAGGCTGCAAAGTTTGCTCATGCTCGTAATGAGGGAAAAAAAGAAGGAATTCAAGAAGGGGTTCAGCAAGGAAAAATACAGATGATTAAAGGGATGCATGAACTTGGTGTACCAATTGAAACGATTGCTAAAGCCAGTAAATTAGGCATAGATGAGGTTGAACGTATTTTAGCACAAAAATCATAAGCAACAAAAGAGAACCTATTAATTGGGTTCTTTTTTGTTGATCTATTTATCAACTAGGGGTAGCACCAAATTGCTATCAAGTTAAGACTTTCATATACACTTTAGTTGAGAATTCTCTACTTATTAATCCCTTTATTTATATAATATGTTGTAAAATTAAGTAGTGAGTAATTCAAAAGAGCGTATCTTATTTTAATCTTTGTTAAAACATGCAATTTTGCATACTGAAATAACAAAAACTGATATGCAGAGTATGAGTAAATTATTCAAAATTCACTTTAAATTAATTGAATTTTGAATAGATTTTATTTAAAACCGTATATATCAAGTAATAACTATTAAGATTAATGTTTGGATATTCAAAAATAACTTTATATACATATAGTATTTTCATTTGAACACATATTAAATAATTAAGATACTTAAAAAAATCCGACAAAATTCTACTATTTACGCACAAAAGATTTAATGTTTTAATAAAGGTGTAATTGGTAGTTCACTAAGAAGGGAGAAAAAACTAATAAAAGTATCATAAATTTTCAAGTAACATTATGTCGAATTTATTTTCAGAATAATCAGTAAATTTATTTTAAAAATCTAGAATTAGCAAAGTATCATATTTTTAAACAGGCAGAAGTTTATGTTCTTGGCAATGTTTAATAACCATGAATTATAACTCCAAACAACAGATGATAACTGATATGTGCTCTATGGAGGCTTTTATATTGTGTACATGGAGCTGCCGATTAAAAATATTGGGAATATATCAGAAGTCATATTTGATTTCATTAATTTATCGAAAGCGCTTTAACGTAAAATTCAAGAAGAAAGGGTGCTCCATATGAACAAAAGGAAGAATCGTAGATTACAAAAACCAATAAAGGTGCTTGCAACATCCGCTATTTTGGCAACTACGTTATTTACACCTATTATGACAAATAATTTAAGTGTACACGCTGAAACAGTTGCCGCACAAACTGTAAATCAATATGAACAGAGAGAGTTTGATCTTCCAGCTACAGGGAGTTATTGGGATGAAGCGAAAAGAGAGCGAAGAAGTCAACAAAAAAATTATATGCCAACAGGAATTTATATAAAACCGAATGAAGAGGTTACAATTGAAGTATCGGGAACGAATAAGATTAGAGCGATTATTGGGACACATGGCTATGATAAAGAATGGGGAAAAGAAATCGAACTTTCTCCTGGTACGAATAAGATATCTTCTCCAAACGGTGGGTTATTAGGGCTTGATAATTATCAAAACACAGGAACAGTTAAGGTCAAAATTACACAAGGTGGAAGCCCTGTTCCATTCTTTGAATTAGGGAAGCATACGAAAGAAGACTGGATTGCAATGATGAAAAAATATCCAGATGCTCATGCTGTACAACTAAAATCAAAGAAAGCAGTACTTACAGTTACACAAGATAGTGCTAATAAGTATATAGTGAATCAAGATCCAGTTCCATTATTGGAAGCATACGACAAACTGATTGGAGCACAAGATAAAATATCAGGGTTATCTGAAACAGATCCTAATCCGTTACATCGGCCAACACAACGTATGTGGGCTGCTTTTGAGAATCCTAGAGAATCTTGGGGCTTATATGCAACTTTTGATGGAGCAGCATTCGTTGGTGCAACAATTAAAGAAACTTTAGATGTAAATAAGATTGGACCAGGGCAGATGCATGAATATGGACACGCGAGGCAACAACAACCATGGACATGGTGGGAAGAGGAGACAGGCGGATGCGGAATGGGTGAAGTTACTGTTAACCTGTATACTGCGGCCGCATATAAAGAAATATACCCTAATCAACCATCACTTTTAGAAGGTAGTAATCGTTACGATCAAGCCTTTCAATATTTAAAACAAACAGATAAAGATTATACAAAACTTAGAGATGCGGATATAAAAATAGTTATGCTTTGGCAACTTTATTTAGCATATGGTGAAGAATTCTATGCAAATCTTCACAAACTATATCGAGAGTTACCAGAGGATCAACTTCCAAAAACAGATGCAGATAAAATACAAGCATTTATTTACAATACATCCAAAGTGGCGAAACAAAATGTACTTCCATTCTTTGATCAGTGGGGACTGAAAGCAACGCAAGAAACAAGACAAAAAATCGAAGCTTTGAATAACCCGACATTAATTGCCCCTATCTGGGAAGCAACTGACTCTAAACCTGTAAAACCACTAGCTACATTGTCGAAAAATATAATGAAAGCAAGTGCAAATAGTGAGGAATCAACTGGTTCAGCGAGTAAGGCAATTGATGGAAAAACAGATACAATGTGGCATAGCAGTTGGACAGCAAATCAATATCCATACAATTTGACGTTAGATCTTGGTGAAACGAAAACTATTACACAAGTAGCATATCTGCCAAGACAAGATAGTTCGGAAAATGGCCGTATTTTAAATTACAATATTTATACGAGTGTAGATGGTGTTAAGTATGACAAAGTATCCTCGGGGACATGGGAAAATAATAGTGATAAGAAAACAGCAACATTTAATCCTGTTACTGCGAAATATGTGAAAGTAGAAGTAACGAATGGACAGAATGGGTTGGCTTCTGCAGCTGAAGTAGATATTTTGACTGATGTTACATCTGTTAAACCATATTTATTGCCTAAAAACACCATGAAAGCAAGTGCAAATAGTGAAGAATTAACCGGTTCAGCGAGTAAGGCGATTGATGGAAAAACAGATACAATGTGGCATAGCGGTTGGACAGCAAATCAATATCCATACAATTTAACATTGGAGCTTGATAAAAATCAAACGATCTCAAAAGTAGACTATCTGCCAAGACAAGATGGTTCGGAAAATGGCCGTATTTTAAACTACAATATTTATACGAGTATAGATGGCGTTAAGTATGACAAAGTATCCTCGGGAACATGGGAAAATAATAGTGATAAGAAAACGGCAACATTTAATCCTGTTACTGCGAAATACGTGAAAATAGAAGTGACAAACGGACAGAATGGATTGGCTTCTGCAGCTGAAGTAGACATTTGGGGATATTAATCATTTAGCGATATAAATGAACATGTTATCGCGGGAGAGAGCTACTTGAGAATTCCATTGTGATAACGTGTATTAGTTTCATAGTTTAAGTTATTTTTTCAGAATATTCTTTAAAATTAACAGTTAATTAAAAATGTGGAATTACATCAGAAATCATAATTCATTTCATTAATTTAGCGAAAACGCTTTAATAATACTAATTTAAGAAGAAAGGGTGCTCCATATGAACAACAGGAAGAATCGAAGATTACAAAAACCAATAAAAGTGCTTGCAACATCCGCTATTTTGGCAACTACGTTATTTACACCTATTATGACAAATAATTTAAGTGTACACGCTGATACTACTGCAACACAACAAGTTAATTTATCATCTCCAACTTTTGACGTTTCTAGTTTAAAAACGATGTCGGCTAGTGATATTATCGCAATGACAAGTGATGCCACCAATTTGTCAAAAATACTGCAAGCACAATTTATAACACAAAGTGGTGGAACAGAAAAACTGCAAGCATTCGCAAATAGGGGGCCAGCATATGCACAGGGCCTAAACTGGCTGATGTCAAACAATGATGTGCTTAACACATATTTGCAAGGTGGCGTTCCTAGTGGTGATCCGATGAAATCACTTGAGATTTTAGTAAAGTTATGGGTTGCGGATAAAGACATTGCCAATCAAACAAGCAATGGTGTTTATCTAAGAATGGCTATGGCAGTGGCATTAGACTTTTCAAAGCCAATTACTACTTGGGAAGCAACTAGTGTAGCGGCCGATGGCAGTGGGGTTCATTCAGAAATCGATCCTGTTTCTAGATATCTAAAATTCAAAAAAATGCAACAGAACGGTAAGTTGTTTACTAGTTTCAATGGGTATGACGTAGTGCATATGCGTATGGTAGTGGACACTAGTTTGACAGATGCTGATATTGATTATATTCAGGACTACGTTCGTTCAAGAATAGGAACTGAAAAGTTCAATTCTGCTGGTATTCAATTAGATCAAAGTCATATTTCAAATGTTCTATGGTTGTTGCCTTATCAAGATAAAAACCCTAACAATAACAATGCCAGCGTTCATGAGGGATCCGACAAATTCTTTGGGGTTCCTTGGAATTTATCAAATGTATTAAGAGACGGTGGTGTTTGTGGTACCATTTCAATGTTTGGTAGTCAAGTTGCAAAGGCTTTTGGGGTTCCAGCAAGCGTGTACGGACAGCCTGGCCATGCAGCTATGTCTTATATGGGAGTTCAAGACGATGGGAAATTCTACTGGCAACTCAATAATGATATTACTGGTTGGGGACAGTCAGTAAGTACATGGTATCAGCCTTGGGGAACTGATTTTCTAATTTCAGGTGGACCGAACTTTTCCCCTTCTTACATTAATACGTATGAAAATGCAACCAATCATACAGGTGCAATGACACCTACTGTAACTACTCAAGAACAGTTACGTTTCTTAGCTAATTATCTTATAAGTCAAGATGCTAATGCGGCTAATAATATTCGTTCTGCTGCGTTGACCTTGGACCAAGCTGGACAGCCAAACTTTCCGCTTTGGGCTGATTATATTAGAGGTCTTGTCAAGCAAGGGAATACAACATCAGCACAATGGTCCACTATCAATGATCAAGTCATGAAACAATTTGCAAATGATCCTCGAGCACTTTATGACCTTGTACGTCTATATAAGGATCAATTAATTAATAATAATGATACAAATAAGCAAAATTTAATGACTCAATTAAATAATACACTTGCTAACGTTAAAAGCACTCCTAATAATGCGGAACGACAAATGTTAACAACTGTACGTTCAGAAATTGAAAAAGACGGTCTTGCTTTGCTTTCAATATACGCGGTATCTAGTAAAGAAAATGATAGTAGTCAAGCTGCAATAAATGCAATTGATGGGGATCCATCAACATTCTGGCATAACAAATGGGATCAAAGTGATAAAAATCCTTACATCACTTTAAAACTCAATAAATCTCAAACCATTTCTAGTTTGACATATTTACCAAGACAAGATAATGGTAGTAATGGTAATATAACTTCGTATAATATTTATACTAGCCTTGACGGTACAAATTTCACAAAAGTTGCAAGTGGAAATTGGGCAGATGATTCTACTAAAAAGACTGCTACATTTGCAAATACTAATGCACAGTATGTAAAACTGGAAGTAGTGGCAGGTCACAGTGGTTATGCATCTGCAGCAGAAATAGCAGTCACTTCAGCTCAACCATATGTATTACCTAAAAACACGATGACAGCAAGTGCAAGTAGCGTGGAATCACAAGATTCAGCTAGTAAGGCGATTGATGGAAAATCAGATACGTTTTGGCATAGCAGTTGGGTAGCAAATCAATATCCATACAATTTAACATTGCAACTTGATAACAACAAAACGATTTCACAAGTAGACTATCTACCAAGGCAAGATGGATCTGAGAATGGACGCATTTTAAACTACAATATTTACACGAGTGTGGATGGCACTAAGTATGACAAGGTAACTTCTGGAACGTGGGAAAATAATGCAGATAAAAAATCTGTAAAATTCGACCCGGTTACTGCAAAATATGTAAAAGTAGAAGTAACAAACGGACAAAATGGATTCGCTTCTGCAGCTGAAGTAGACATTTGGGGGTATTAATCATTTAACAATATAAATGAACACGTTATAGCAAAGAGAGCTATTTCGGAATCCCTTTTAATATGTATGAGTTTCGTAGACAAGTTTAAACAAAGAAAAAGCAATGAATTCACTAGCAAGGGTGATATCTTTAAGGAAATAGGTTTTTAACGGAATCATATTTTATGCTATAAATCCAAACATTTGGAGAATGAACTCTTTTTGATTTTGGACAGACTGATTTTCTAAATCAATCTGTCCTTTTTTATCCTATGCATGGATTCCACACCACTCAATATAAAGATTCCTGTTCTAAATAACTTGAATCAACACTAACAAATAAGACAAACACCTTATAATAATCACTGTTCTCATTAATTAAATTCCCTGCATCGTTATCTTTAGTTAATCTCTGCTTCAGATAATTCTCTTTCATAGTCTGATCATTTTTATGACCAACTGCCGCTTTTATTGCATGAGGTGCAAGTCCTGTGTAATCATATAAATACTGTACATAAAAATGTCTAAAGAAATACTGAAAATAACGCATAGTTAATTTCGTTATTCTTATAGTAATTTAACAGCAGTTTTACTTCCTCATAGGATAACTCACGCTTTGGTTTATATTGTTTATTCACCGTCTCATAATGACGAAAGGGAAGTGAATGATGCAATTTTAAAGAGGCAAAAATAAACACTTCAAACTTCGCACGAAATACCGTTTTTACGAATAATTATAAGCTTATATAAAAATCTAATACACTATTTAGGGCTTTTGTGCCTAATTACATTAATCTTAGTGTATTGATATGTACCTATATAATTCACATTTTATATAGAAATTATTAAATACTGAGTTACTCGTCAATAATGTTTATAGTAAATTACATTTTAATTTATAAAATCTTTTCTTATGTTGATCCAATTAACTCCTCATAATCATGATTCAAATAATCAATTCATATTTGATAACGACTTTTAAACAATTTCCACATATTGATTTTTGTATGAAGAATCCTTTATTTTATCTACATTCACATGTAATTTTTATTTATCAATTGGTTATCTATAATTTTCAATAGAATAATTACACTATCCTTATTCAATTTCGGGTATATTCAAGTAACCATAATTTAATTATGTAAATAAGTCTGTGTAAAAATTGAATTTCACGCGAACTTGTGTTCGTGTGTTTTTTCTGTTATGGTATATATGAGGTGATTTTTATGGATTACAGCAAGCAACGTCAAAAATCCGTACATCGTAAGAAATTATACGAAAATCTAAATGAAATGCCCTTTTACATAGAAGAATTTGTGGAGTACAAAGAATTGCATGATGCCTCTCCCTCCACCCTACTGAATTATGTATATGATTTTAGAGTCTTCTTTAATTGGTTATTATCTGAACAAATTATTGAATTGAAACCCACTAAAGACATATCCTTCTCTGATTTGGAAAATTTAAAGAAAAACGATGTTGAAAATTTTATGAGATTTTTAAAACTACAACAAAACATGCAGAATTCCTCTGTTAACAGAAAAATTTCAGCCTTAAAATCATTATTTAAGTATCTTACCTCCCTATCAGAGAATGAAGATGGAGAATGTTATTTTTATAGAAATGTAATGGCTAAAATAGAAATACATAAAGATAAAGAAACATTAAATGCTCGTGCAAAACGTATGAGATCTAAGATATTTCATAATAATGACGATCAAGAATTTTTGAACTACGTTAAGTACGAACATGAAAAATCTTTAACAAAACATCAGTTGTTCTATTTCCTTAGAGATAAAGATCGTGATGTAGCTATCCTCTCCCTCTTTCTTGGTAGTGGTATTCGTGTAAGTGAATTAGCAGATCTTCGTGTGGAGGATATAAACCTAAAAGAAAGACTAATTGATGTAATCCGCAAAGGAAATAAAGAAGATTCAGTATGGATTACCCCCATTGCGTTGAATGATCTTGAAAAGTATATGGAAATTAGAGATAATAAATACGCTCCAGGGAAAGAATTAAAAAATGTGTTTTTATCGAAGTATAAACATACTGCACAGCCTCTTTCGGTTAGGGCTATCCAGGATATAGTAGAAAAATATACTAAGGCCTATGGCAAAAAAATGTCTCCTCATAAATTAAGACACACACTGGCAAATAAGCTATATATGGAAGAAAAAGACTCGTTACAAGTCATGCAACAACTTGGGCATACTAGTCAAGATACGGCCTTATTATACACACAGCTTGGAGAAACAACTATTAAAGATAGCTTAGGAAGAATAGGGAAACATAAATGTTGAACTACTCACCACTTAACGTCCTTACGGACTTTTTGAAGTGGGAGATTCCTGCTAAGATAACCGATGTATCCACCGGTTATCTTAGCAGGTTTAACGATTTTTTCAATTGGTGCAATATCATCATTCATAGAATAAAACCAATTCAAAAACAATTAATTTTGGACGATTAGGATAAAAATAGCAAGGAACTTATTTTAAGTTCCTTGCTATTTTTATAAATTCCTGAACATAATAACCTTCTGCTTGTTTTAATTCTGTAGAAGGTTTATAAGATATGTATATATTTCTATAATTATTTCATTATGCCTACAATTTTATAGCATGAAAAATAATATCTTTAAAATAGCTACTACTAAAAAACTGCTTAAAATAAATCTATTACAATTATAAAACATAGCAATGGGCAATAAGTAGTCTCTATCTTTTTATAGAAAAACAAAAAGAAGACGGTTCTTTTGAAACCGTCTTCTTAAAATAGTAATACCATGCTAGTTATTTAGTGTTTTCTTTTATTAGATAATTAGATTAAACAATTTATATTTCTATCATCCCTCTATTATTTCATATTTATCTAAAATAATATTTTTCTCTCATTTTTTTGTAAAATAACACCATTTTAATATTAAATTCAATTTTTTATCTAATCACCCTCAAAAAACAGACCCTCAGATTCGTATGTATCAGGTTTTAAACGACAAACCAATACAAATACATGTGCAACAAATAAAGATTTACTTCAAGTTGTTAAGGTGCTTAAAAAGAAACTGACTAGTTTCAGCCGGTTTTGTTAAGGGATTTCTATATACTGTATGCTAATCTCTCAATTTTTATCTTTGATCTCTTCTAAGACCTTTTTGTATCTCTTTTCTTTTGCTACATGATTCATTATTAATAGTGTCTCCTACATTTCAAGAATTTGAAATAACTAAACTATCTTTTCTATATAACGTATATCTTGTTATTTTACACGTATTCAAGTGCAATCCGGTCCTGTTTGTACAAGCCCTTTTATTGGCTCTCCTATTTTTACATTCTCCGTTTTTTGTAAAACCTTAGCACCTTCATATAAATTATCTGCATAATTTTTAAGATCTTGCCAGCCCTTTTTCGCGATATTCAACTGTGCCTTTATTAAAGCAAGATTTTCTGGATTAATGTTGTTAACACTGTTTAGTAAAGAAGCATATTTTGCCCCGATTGTCTCCCACTGCTTCTTTATATTTTCAGTAACAGTTGTAGCTGTATCAATTGTTGCATTCATATGTGCCATTTTATTTTTGACATCAGTCAAAATAACAATTTCTGCCTCTGCTCCAGAAATTTTGGACTTTAATTGTTCTATTTCTTGTTGTGCAGATGCGATATTCTTGTCAGCAGTGACAATCAATGGTATACCAACTGGAGGCATAAATACAGATAAAGCTATATAGCCACCACGTTTATCATAGTTTTCTTTAATTATATTATTACAATTATCGATTTGTTGTTGTAGAAGTGAAATATTGCCGTTCGTGCCTTTTAAAATAGAAATCAATTGCTCAGAATCTTCATTAAAACTTCTGGTATCTTCAGACATTTTATCTCGGAATGTTTCCAACCTTTTTGTTAGTGTATTAAATTCTGTACTATTTTCCAAAATACTATGATATAAACTTAGCAGTCTTAATTTAAATGTCACTATATTTTTTTGATCTATAGCAGTTAATAATTGATTATAACTCTCTTGAAAGGTATCATTATAACTTACACTATTCTGAATCGTTTCCATAATATCAGACTTTAGAATACCTAGCCAATATAATGCATTCGATTGTGCTTCCTTTTGATGCTCAATCATATTTGCTTGGAAATCGCTATTTATAGAACTTATGTTACTTAAATCTGTCTGTTGTTGATTAAGGATTGTTTGAGCATATGAATCCATTGTCAGGATACTTGCCCCCATTTTCTCCATTACTTCTTTATATTTATCGGGACCAAGAGAATAGTCCTCAATACCTTCTTGCTGTTGGGACACATTATTTTTCACGGTTTGTTCTGCTGCAAAAGTATGAAGTGGGATTACATTACTCGCCGCCATTCCAGTAATGATCGTTGATAAAATAACTTTCTTATACAATTTTTTATTCATCTTTTTTCACCTATCCTTTCAAATGGATTACGTATTCTATTAAATTCATAAACTACTATTCTTTAATTCAAATGAATTACGATCATTGCAAATAAAACAACATGTTAAAATAGAGGTTTTCATATTTTCTTATTCTATAATCTTTGTCAGGTTTCATAACTATATAGAAAGTCCCCTGCTCAAACTTGAACAGGAGACAAAAGGGAAAGTCAGTATATTATATTTTTCATTAATCTAGGAATTTCATGAAGTAAAATTATTATTTACCTTCCACAAATTTAATCTCACTATTTTGGATGTTTTTAGCATGGTTGCTAACCAGGTTCCAGCTTTTCTGCGCTGCTTCCAGTTGTCTTCCTACAACTTTAGGAATCTGGTCTGGCTTAACTTTTCCAACAATATCATACAATGATTGATATTGTGAGCCCATTATCGTCCACTGATCCTTTATCTTTTCAACAGCAGTAATAGCTGTATCAATTGTTGCTGTTAAATTATTAGTATTTTTTTCCAATGTCGTTAACCTAACTACCTGTTGTTCTGCAGTAGAAATATTTTGTGTTAGCCTTTTAATCTCTTCTTGTGCTTGCTTTATCTGCTGCTGCGATGTAACAACTCCGTATATCCCGCCTCCTAATCCACCTGCACCAATAGGCGCGAAGATAATCGTAGCAACTAAGTATGCACCGAGGGCAGTTGCAACCGACGATCCAATATAAACTTTGTTATTCTCATCAATTAATGTGTAATTTGCTTCGATTTGCTTCTTCATCGCTGGAATTCCTTGTTTTTCACCAGCTAAAATATCTGTTATTTGGCCAGCATTACCTTTTAAGTTACGTGTATCATCTCCTAATTTAGTGCGTAAATCCCCCAAATCCTTCGCTAATTTGTTCACGGTTCCTTGATAAGCTGAAATACTATTAATTAACTCTTTAAGCACAGCTTGTAATGTTTCTTTGTCCTGATCCTTTGCAGCTTCTACTAAAATATCATAATAACTTTGAAACTCCTGATTATAACTGATTATATTTTGATTAGTCTGAATTATTTGTGGTTTTATACCATCTAACCATTGCTTTGCATTTTGTCTAGCAACATCCTGGTTATACTTCAAACTATTTTGTAAATCATTGTTAATTGTAGTTAAACCATCCAAATTAACATTTGCTTGTTTAAGAATAGTTAAAGCATACAGGTCCATTACCAACATATTGGATCCAGTTTTCGTTAACGCATCTTGAAGCCCTTGTGGTCCAAGTGAATACTCTGGGTAGTTATCTGCTGCATCTGTATAATTAGGTACTGATTTTGTTGTATCTTCCGCTGCTGAGGCATATGATGGCGTAATGCTACCCGCTACGATTGTTGCTATTAATGTAGATAAAGCCATTACTTTATAAGGTTTCTTCATTAGATTCTTCTCTCCTTATATCATATTGTTAAGAAGTATGATTCTTCATTCGACTATTTTGCTTCAGTTACTTTTATTTTTGTAACACTATCATAATATTCATTTGTTTGTTTATTCAATTCATCTGTAAAATTTTTAAATTCAGTTAATTTTGCTTTTACTGCATCAGAATCTAGTTGCTTATCATTATTAAGATATGTCTTCATTTCAGTCATTGTTCTATTAAAGATTTCCCAACCACTTAATAGATTGTCAAAACTCTGAACTTGATTTTGAACTCCGCTTGTAAAGTTTTGTAATTGACGATCAATAAGTGTCATTTGAGTTGCTTGCACTTCAATTCGCGATAACTTTTGTAGCAATAGAATTTTTTGTTGATTCTTCTGATGAATAGCAGTATTCAGTTTTGTTACTTCATCATTTTGGAGTTGTCCAACTTGGTTATAAATCACTTCCAAATTAGACGTGTCTAAAGTTTGATCCTTACCTGCGTCTTTCCAAATATCAATAATCGTCATTCCAATATTTAGAGAACCTTTTATATTTTCTTTTGGCAGAGCTAAAAGTTTTGTAAAATCATTTTGAATGCCTTCATCAAGTTTTTCAATATCCGCCCTTAATTTTTCAATGTCTCCACCTGAGCTCTTATAACCTTGGATCGCGCGGCTAACTTTATCAGAAAAACTATCACTATTTCTAACTAAACCATCTTTATAATAGTTTAAGCTTGCTGAAATTCCTTTCATATCAAGCTGAATTGCTTCCACATCATCTTGAATCATATCAAGAACGCTTACAAAGTCTTTTTTTGCTTGCGGATCTTTATTTATTTCTTCAGCTAGTTCAACCAATATATCATAATAACCTGTAAAACTTGTTCCAAAACTCTGCAAGTCTAGATTTACTTTGAATAGTTTTGGATTATATTTATCCAGCCATTCATTAACATTGTTTCTTGCAGTACGTTGATCAGTTGTTATTCCAGGTATAGCATTTACTGCAAGGTCTGGTTGCTTTAATATGATTAACCCATATCCTTGAATTAATGGCGTCTGTGAGCCTAATGTCCTAAGCGATTCTGATAACCTATTCAAAGCAACTTGGTTTTGACTACTTGTTTGTTGTAAATAAGTAGTCCTACTTTCTGCAAAAGTATTTACAGGTGCGAAGTAGCTTGTAGATACTGCTGTAACTAATAACCCTGCGACTAACGCTTTTTTCATAGTGATCCCTCCATTTATTGGTGTCTTTTAATAAAATAGTTGGACTAAATTCTAATTAATTTGAAATCCAACAATAAAACTAACAATCTATATAGATTGTTTTAAAGATGAGTTTTAAGGAATATAAATATAGATTGTAAACATTTGTACATAATGCCCTACTATAAACTTATTCCCTAAGTCATTACATAAAAAGCATATACGAAGATGATCTTGATTTTATATGGCTTAAAATGTAACTAACATCTTATGCCCCTATTAAAACATCATATTTTCAGTGCGTATATAGTAAAATTTTGTCGGTTTTTGTATAATTTTGTCCTTTTTGTTTTTTCATCTTAATTATTTAATATGTGTACACATTAAAATACTATACTTCTAAAATTGCTATGGAACTTCACTCCTACAATTAAAATAATTATAATTTAATAATACTAATAAAAAGATACCTGTTTTAATTTAACTGGGTAAATTTTCATTTCCTAAAAATTATTTTAGTATAATTTTTTAGTACTCTCCAATTATTTCTTCCTCTATATGGATATGTAAAATTGCATATCTATATGGAGGAATGTTAACTATTATATATACATAGTCATAAGTGGTAATTTTGCAAATAACTATTATGTACTACCGCTACATCAATATTAAGTTTCCATAACTTGTTAAAAAATGTTAGGGTAACGGAACTTATCCATTACTTCTATAACAATTATGCGTTGGGTTCATCAGTCTTGGACAAAAGAATCCGACATGATCTAAAACAATTAAATGCCCCCTGTAGAGTCAATGAAACATATATCGTTACCGGCAGGAAAATGCGGATTTACATTGCTAAGACCATTTTCAAGTCGATCCCCCATTTTTAACAAGGTTAAGAAAGTTTCAATGGTCTTAAAGAATCTAACGAGACCATTTTTTCTGAACTAACCGGTATATATACAAATTCATTTGAAAGACATTATGAAGCAATTACAACCTGGTCAAGTGTATGAATTACATGATGTATATGTGGGGAGTAAAGACAAACTGCCTAATCGCATTGTGGTTTATAGATGTACTGAGGAGCAAAAACAGAAACGCCTACGTGATCGAGCTATTCGCGAAAAGAAAAAAGGAATTACATATACAGAGCGTACAAAACTTTTACAAGGCATTACGATATATATGACAAACATTCCTACGGAATGGGTACCAAAAGAGAAAATCTATGTTCTATATTCACTACGTTGGCAAATTGAACTGCTATTTAAAATATGGAAATCTTGGCTTCAAATTCATCGTTGTAAATCTATTAAACAAGAACGATTAGAATGTCACCTTTATGGGCAACTCATTAGTATTCTATTATGTTCTTCTACTATGTTTAAAATGCGAGAACTCCTGTTACGTAAGAAACAGAAAGAGCTAAGTGAATATAAAGCGATGTACATAATTAAGGATTATTTTTTACTTTTTTACCAAGCATTACACAAAAACACCCAAGAATTATCAAAGGTTCTCCTTCGTCTGTTTAACCTCCTACAGCACAACGGACGAAAATCTCATCGATATGAGAAAAAGACAGTCTTTGATATTTTGGGTGTTGTTTATGAGTATACCACTTCTACTCATCAGGTAGCATAGTAAAAAAATTGAAGCCCGTCAGGGTTTATTTGATATGCCTACTTTTATAAAATCTATAAAAGATAATAAAAAACTATATGGAAAGACCGCATTTTGTATAAAAATATACCTTAAGTTGATAGATGTGGGATGCTATCCCATCGTCATCAACCTAAGAAAAATAAATACCCCAGAACGAGAAAATTGGCATCTCCAGGTGAAAATGATGGAGAAAAGAGGACTATCTGTTGCTCATACAACGATTATGAGCTGGGTTCATTCATTTGTTAGAGAAAGTATGGTAACATCTTAAATCAACAAATAACTCATGGAAAACCGATAAAACCTATATTAAAGTAAAAGGACAATGGATGTATTTATATCGTGCCATCGATTCAGAAGGAAACACGATTGATTTGTAGCTCCTGAAAAAAGTTTGATTAAATTAACTTAATACATCCTGATAAAACAACAAATAGAAAAAGCGTGTTTTGAAAAAAGATTAATTAAAACACGCTTTTTCTATATTCAATTGAGTCATCCTTTTATAAAAAAATTTGATTATTTTTGTGATTCTTGCTCAATTAAAGCACCCTTTAATGGAATAACAAAAATATGGTCTCAATCTTTTAATTCGATTAATTCTTCTTTCACTGTAACACTCGTTACTTTAACAGCGTATTTAAGTAATCATTTTCCATCCTACTAAATAGTTTACGGGCTTGTTCGATAAACCTATTTATAAAAATTCGCATCTTTGTTATTGACGGAAAATTCAAATTCATTATATAATTTTTGGTATTACCAATATACTTAACATGTATTACCATAAAAATAAAGGGGAAGATGGCTTGAAAGAAAAGGAAAGCACCTCAGATAAAATTGAGAATGAATTAATTAGATCCATATTGGGTGGTGTTTATTCTGTAGGAAGTACTTTACCACCGGAAAGAGAGCTTGCGAAAGAATTTGGTGTTGGTCGCCCAACTATTCGTGAGGCGCTTCAACGTTTAGGAAGGAGTGGATGGATAACAGGGAGAAAAGGAATGCCATCGATTATTAATGATTATTGGAGCAATGGTAATCTAACGACACTTATTAATATTGTTGAGAATCATCATACCATTACAGATGAATTTATTATGTATTTATTAGAATTTAGAAGTTCGTTGACTCCGACTTATATTCGTAATGCTGTTACGTTTAATCAACCTAAAGTGGTTGCTCTCCTGGCTAATCTTGAGCAACTTGAAGATAGTGCAGAAAGCTATGCAGCATTTGATTGGGATTTGCAAAAAAGGTGTGCTGGGCTTGCTGCCAATCCGATCTTTCTACTCATTTTAAATAGCTTTGATTCCATTTATGTAGATATGGCAAAAAGGTATTTTTCTGTAAAAGATCATCGTGAGTTATCCTTCAACTATTATCACGATTTATTAAAAGCTGCATTAAAGGGAGATGCGATTGAAGCAGAAAGATTGTGTAAGACAACTTTGGAAAAAAGCTTGGCTCTTTGGAAAGGTAGAAAAAAATAAAGAAAGCTGGAGGCGTGATAAATGAAACTAAAATATTTTAAAGAATATTTTTCCTATCCTGATATTTTGATTATGAGCTGTCTTTTCCTCACTAGCTTTGGATTTATGATTTTACATTTAACCTCTATCGAAATTTGGGGTGCTTTTATTTTAGGAATGATTATGTATTCCTTAGCTGAGTACGCTACTCACAGGTTTATTTTTCATCTAAAGCCACCAAAGAATGCATTTTTATTAAAAATGCTTAAGCGCCTACATTATGACCATCATACAAATCCGAATGAATTACATTTATTATTTTTACCCTTATGGTATAGTGGGCCAAACATTGCAATTTCAGGAGCCATTTTTTATTTTCTTTCATCCAGCTTTGTCATGACAAACGCATTTATTGCAGGTATTATGCTCTTTTTATTATTTTATGAGTGGAAGCATTATATCGCGCATCGCCCCCTTCAACCAATATCACCATGGGGGCGTTGGATGAAAAAAGTTCATTTATGGCATCACTTCAAAAATGAAAATTACTGGTATGGTGTTACAAATCCAGCCTATGATTTTCTCATGGGAACCTTTAAAGACCAAAAAGATGTTGTCCAAAGTAAAACTGCTAAAAATCTAGAAAAACGTGGGGACCAGAAAATAGAATTATAAAAAATAATCCATTGTCATCATCCCAGAAATGTCGAAAGAATTTTGCAGTTTCGACATTTCCCAGGGAGTGACAGGTATTTTTCCTATTAAATAGTACGTTAAGAAACTTTTCACATATTAACGTAAAGGATTTATTTAGCAGTTATTTAATGTCGAATTTATCAGAATTTTGTATTTTTTTGTTGTTTTATCTTGTTATTGATGTTAAACTTATACTTACAAAGAAAGAGATTGAATAGGAAACTTTGCTTTATAAATTTTCTGATTTTTCAGTCTTTTAATATTTTACTCCACTCCGTTAGATTGGCATGTTTATGTATTCCTTCCCTACTCTTTCTTTGTTGTACCCTTCATAAGAAAACAATTTGTTCCTATCCAAGTTGTTTTCTTTTTTTATTAATATTCATTTCCCTTTTCCAAATAACAAGTCTAATCACCACATAATTCATAGAATTTCCTTTCTATTTTTCAATATATTTACTAAGGGGGAATATGGCATGCTTTTTACAGGATTCATCATTAATCTATCTATTTTTGCATTCTTAGTTAGTACATCTATTTTTATTCAAGTATTTATAAGTAAAGTAGAATCTAAATCATTTCGTTTATTTTGTGGCATTTACGCAGGTATCATAGCTGCCATTTTAATGATTTTTAATTTTAAGCACATGGGATTGTTTTACGACCTGCGAGTCGTTCCACTAATTATTTCGTTTATTTATTTTGGTCGTACAGCTGGCTGGATTACATTAATGTTTATTGTATTTATGCGTATTTTCTACCTTGGTGGTGATTGGGGACCAGCTTTAATAGCAACTTTAGGAATAGCTATTATATATACTATATTCAAAACATATCTCAAAAATATCCATCCTTTTAAAAGCGTTTTTCTTTATCTAGCTGCTTATCTAGTTATAATTCATGTTGTATTTGGATTCTTTTTTCCTTCTATACCACTTATACTTCTTAACATCCAAGGTACATTTTTTATATCATGCGGACTCTTAATTGGGATTTTTCTTATGGAGTCGTATCAAAAGTTATATGTTTTAACACAAAATTTAGCCAAAGCGAATGAAACATTACTAGAATCAAAACGAGAATTAAAGGATACCGTACACCAATTGCAAGGAGGTATTTTTAAATTCAAAAAAGTAGGAGGGGATTTTGTCCATACTCTATGTGATGGACAATTATTTTATCAATACGGGTTTCACTCTCAGCAAGTCGTAGGTAAATGTTTATCTAATATAGATGCTTCAATTATTCCATTTCATTTAATTCCTCGACTATTAAAATATTATCAACAGGCATGGGATGGTGAAGAAGTAACTTTTGAACTACCATGGCCAAATGATGAGACTACGATACTTCTCTCTCTTAGACCTGTTAAAAGAGGGAGAAAAGTGGTTGAGGTAGTTGGTTCTACTGTTGATATAACGAAAAGAATACATGCGGAAAATGAACTGAAGGTTACAAAAGAGCGACTAGAGTCATTTATTAATCATAATGTGGATGCTATCACTATATTTGATTTAGATGGACATTTGTTACAAGCGAATAAATCTTATGAGAGAATATTTGGTTGGTCAGAAAAAGAGTCTGTAGGAAAAAAATTACCTTGCGTACCTGAATTTTTAATAGATCAAACTTTAAAATATATAGACCACATTAAAAATACCAATATGAATGACCCAATTCTTACCCGTTTTGAAACTGTTAGACAAAGAAAAGATAAAACTCTAATTGATGTAAGCCTGACAATTTCGCCTATTTTAGATTTTAGAGGTAATGTAATTGCTTTATCAGGAATTTGTAGAGACATTTCTGAAAGGAAACAAGCAGAAAGAAAACTGCATCAATTACACCAGCAATTAAGTGACAGTGAAATGAAATACCGTGCACTCATCGAACAAGCAACTGATGCAGTATATGTAGTGGAATTGAATGATAATGAATTACCAACTCGCTTTATCGAAGTAAATCCTGTTGCGTGTAAAAGATTTGGATATAGTAGAGAAGAACTTCTTTCGATGCAATTCCCTAGTAACGTTCCACCAGATTCTCCCATGGTCCAAAGAATCATAGAAAAAATTAGAGAAGGGCAAACATCTTTTACATTACAAGATGAATTTGTTTTTCCTAGAGGAAAAAACCTGACAATTGAATTTTCTGTTCGTGTGTTTAACTTGAATGGCAAAAAAGTTTTCTTAAGCATCTCTCGAGACATCACTGAACGGCTAAAAACAGAGGAATTATTACGAAAATCGGAGAAACTTGCTGTAGTAGGTCAATTATCCACTGCAATTGCTCATGAAATTAAAAATCCTTTAACAGCAATAAAAGGATTTATACAGTTATTAAATTCAATGGGAAATAAGGATACTAAGTATTACATAGATATAGTGTTATCAGAGATTGAACGTATAGATAGTATTACTAATGAATTTATGACATTAGCAAAACCTGAGGCATTAGAAATTAAAACTAATGACCTGAATGTATTAATGAAGCAAGTTGTAATGTTACTTGAACCTCAAGCGACAATGAATTGCATACAAATTAAAACTCAGTTTACATCTGATACTTCATTCATACTTTGTGAATGTAATCAATTAAAGCAAGCTTTTATAAATATCTTAAAAAATGCAATTGAGGCAACTTCAATGGGAGGGGAAATATTGATTCAAATCGAATATGCACCTGATCAAAATCAAGTAAACATTCGATTTACTGATTATGGGTGTGGAATTGAACAGGAACGTATACCTTACCTAGGAGAACCATTCTATAGTCTCAAAGAAAATGGTATCGGTTTAGGATTAATGATTTGCTATAAAATTATTGAGAAGCATCAAGGAAAGATATTTATTGAAAGTGAAATAGATAAAGGAACAACAGTTAATATAAACCTTCCTATATCTACTCTCAACGAATAAAATAGGCATAGCATACTTTAAACAATTGCATCATTTTGCTCCTTTAGACATATCTATCTAAAGGGGCATTTTTCATGTTAAATAGCAGCAAAATAGTGCATATTGAGCTATTAACCATACAAAATCCTTGTGAACTGTTTGAAATCGGGGACTTCCTTCGAATGAAGAAAAGGTTATATTGTGACCTGTTATGTGGAAATTTGAAATAAAGTCGTACTGTTTACTCCTTTTAGATTATCTAAAGGGTTGTATTTATATTGAAAAGAAAAAGAACATCTGGAATTGAAAAATCTATTAAGAAATTGTTGAGTAAGAATAAGTTTTCCTGTTAAATGGCCAGTTAATAGGCTAAGATTCCTAAATACAACTGAATATTTATGTTAATACCAGTATAGGATTGCAAAAGGATGAACTTAAGTAAATGGGCAGTTTAATCCCAAATAAAATAGGCAATAACTTAATCTGAGACAAAAAGGTGGTTGGTGTATGATTCACCAGTAGAAGGACCGATCAATGATTTGAGGAACTATATCCACCTTCCAAAAATATTTTGAAAAGGGATTTCAATACCATTATCCAAAGGAGTGTTCACATGTCTAAGAAATACGATCTTCCACAATTAATGTCCCAATTGTTGGAGATAGACGACAAAGTTTGTGCGCATGATAATCGTCCTTGGGGGAGGTGACCGAATCTTCGATGGCATGCTGGACTGAAAACGGCATCGGCATCGAGGTCGGACGCTCAAAACTAATGTCGAACGCCTACATGCTGAAGTCTTCGAGCGCGATCAACTTCGTTCTCCCAGTCCTCGAGAGCCAGGCGAATCCGGTGCACCATCGAACGATGGCTGAACGACTGATGGTCGCCGAACGGCGCCACCTCAACCAGATTGAACGTCCTAACCGCAGGTTTGAAGTCTTGGGCGAACCGCATTGCCCGGATGGGGTACCTACAGGAATCCATCCTAAAACAGCTAGCTCTATTGGTGCTCAGCGCTTTGGCATAACTTCGCGTGGAACTGTATACTATCGGGGTACATCACGGTGTGGAGCGTGACGGCACCATATTCGGAACTGAGATTTTGTCCTGTGCGTCAGGTGGTGACGGGTTTACCGCTGCGGCTCACTGGGGTCGAGACATGTGGTCCTAATCGAGCCTTATGTGGCGATAAGTTTCGCAATAGCGGAGTGTCTATGACTTGTTGTAAAACCAATTATAAAACCCAATAATTTGAAATCAAAAAGGCCGTAAAGCGTTTTAAAAGCGCTCTACAGCCTTTTTGATTTTGTATTCTACCTAGATTCATTTCTCCTATTATTTCTACTAAGTTAATTACTATTAAGATAATACCTAGTTAATAATAGTTTCTCTTTGAAGTCACTTAGCTTAGATATACATAATATCTAGAAATTAGTTGATAGCATCAATATATCCAAGTTTGATAAGTTATTTGTACCAGAACTAGTCTTTCTATCTCTTTCGTTGACGAACAAATACGAATCCACCTAAAGCCAATAACAACATTCCAGCAATATATGAAATCATATCCATTGATGTTCCACCTGTTTTAGGAAGCCATACTGATGTCTTAGAATTTTCTTGAGTAGGTGGATTTTTTGAATCTATACTTGGATCTTTTGGATCTGTACTTGGATCTTTTGGATCTGTACTTGGATCTTTTGGATCCGTACTTGGATCTTTTGGATCCGTACTTGGATCTTTTGGATCCGTACTTGGATCTTTTGGATCCGTACTTGGATCTTT
>NZ_JBBBBL010000020.1:49840-51758 GCF_037120585.1 Bacillus sp. CCNWLW194
TGGATCCGTACTTGGTTCTTTTGTATTCGTGATGTCATAACCATGTACGTCTGATTTATATCCATTCACTGGTTGTTCTTTCACTTCATACTTATATGCATTTCCTTCGGCATCATATGCTGCTAAGTCTGTAAACGCATATTTCCATTCATCTGCTGCGCTCACTTCTTTTGTTGCGATCACTTTTCCATTTTGTAGTAGATCTACCTTGATCATTGTCGGACGGTCTTTCGCATTGTCATTCTTCCATGTCTTCGTTCCTTCTACTTTTGTTTCGCCTACTTTTGTATTTGTAATGTCATAACCTTTTACCTCTGATTTATATCCATCCACTGGTTGTTCTTTCACTTCATACTTGTATGCATTTCCTTCGGCATCATATGCCGCTAAATCTGTAAACGCATATTTCCATTCACCTGCTGCGCTCACTTCTTTTATTGCGATTACTTTGCCATTTTGTAATAGATCAATCTTGATCATTTCCGGACGATCTTTCGCATTTCCATCCTTCCATGTCTTCGTTCCTTCTACTTTTATTTCGCCTACTTTTGTATTCGTAATGTCATAACCTTTTACCTCTGATTTATATCTATCTACTGGCTGTTCCTTTACTTCATACTTGTATGCATTTCCTTCGGCATCATATGCCGCTAAATCTGTAAACACGTACTTCCATTCACTTGCTTTACTTACCTCTTGTGTTGCAATTACTTTGCCATTTTGTAGTAGATCAATCTTGATCATTTCCGGACGATCTTTCGCATTTCCGTCTTTCCATGTCTTCGTTCCTTCTACCTTTGTTTGGCCTACTTTTGTATTTGTTATGTCAGTACCACTTACTTTTGATTCATATCCTGGTACTGCTTGCTCTTTTATTTCATACTTGTATGCTTTACCTTCTGCATCGTATGCTTTAAGGTTTTCAAATGTGTATTTCCATTCTGTTGCCGCTGTTACTTCTTTTGTATCTACTACTTTACCGTTTTGTAGTAAGTCTACTTTGATCATTTCCGGACGATCTTTCGCATTTCCGTCTTTCCATGTCTTCGTTCCTTCTACTTTTGTTTGACCTACTTTTGTATTTGTTATGTCAGTACCACTTACTTTTGATTCATATCCTGGTACTGCTTGCTCTTTCACTTCATACTTGTATGCTTTACCTTCTGTATCATACGCTGCTAAATCTTTGAATTCGTATTTCCAGCCTGTTACTTTGCTTACTTCTTGCGTCGCAATCATTGTACCATTTTGTAAAAGGTCTACTGTAATCATTTCCGGACGATCTTTCGCGTTATCGTCTTTCCATGTCTTCGTTCCTTCTACCTTTGTTTGACCTACTTTTGTATTTGTTATGTCATAATCATTTACTTTTGGTTCATATCCAGCTATTGGCTGTTCTTTTACTTCATACTTGTACGCTACTCCATTCGCATCGTATGCTTGTAGCTTTTCAAACGTATACTTCCATTCTGTTGCCGCTGTTACTTCTTTTGTATCTACTACTTTACCGTTTTGTAGTAAGTCTACTTTGATCGAGCTTGGACGATCTGTTGCGTTATCGTCTTTCCATGTTTTCGTTCCTTCTACTTTTGTTTCGCCTACTTTTGTATTTGTGATGTCATAACCGTGTACGTCAGATTGGTATCCCGCTACTGGCTGTTCCTTCACTTCATACTTGTATACTACTCCATTTGCGTCATATGCTTCTACATCCGCAAATGCATATTTCCAGTTTGTTGCCGCTGTTGCTTCTTTCGTATCTACTACTTTACCGTTTTGTAGTAAGTCTACTTTAATCGAGCTTGGACGATCTGTTGCGTTGTTATCGTTCCACGTTTTTATTCCTTCTACTTTTGTTTGCGCTACTTTTGTATTCGTAATGTCATAACCATGAACCTCTGATTTATATCCATCTACT
>NZ_JBBBBL010000020.1:51858-93860 GCF_037120585.1 Bacillus sp. CCNWLW194
CTCACTTCTTTTGTATCAATCACTTTGCCATTTTGTAGTAAGTCTACTTTGATCGTTGTTGGACGGCTTGTCGCATTCCCGTCTTTCCACGTCTTCGTTCCTTCTACTTTTGTTTGGCCTACTTTTGTATTCGTAATGTCATAACCGCTTACCTCTGATTTGTATCCCGTTACTAGATGTTCTTTCACTTCATATTGATAAGGTACTCCATTCGCATCGTATGCTTCTAAATCTGCGAATATATATTTCCAACCTATTGCTGCTAATACGTCTTGTGTTTGGATTACATTTCCGTTTTGTAGTAAGTCTACTTTGATCATTGTTGGACGGCTTATCGCATTTCCGTCTTTCCACACTTTTGTTCCTTCTACTGTCATTTTCGCTACTTTTGTATTTGTAATATTGTAGCCATTCACTTCTGATTTGTATCCCGCTACCGGTCGCTCTTTTACTGTATACGTATAGGCAACACCATTTGCATCATATTGTGCTAAATCTGCAAATGTATAGTTCCAACCGTTCGCTGCTGTTACTTCTTGTGTTTGAACTACGTTTCCGTTTTGTAATAACTCTACTTGGATTGAGCTTGGACGATCTGTTGCATTGTTGTCATTCCATGTTTTCGTTCCTGAAATAGATGTTTTTGCATCTTTTGTATTCGTAATATCATAACCGTTTACTTCTGATTTATATCCATCCACCGGTTGTTCTTTTACTTCATACTTATACGCATTTCCTTCGGCATCATATGCTGCTAAGTCTTTGAATCCATATTTCCAGCCTAATCCTTCACTTACTTCTTGCGTCGCAACTACTTGACCATTTTGTAGTAAGTCTACCTTGATTGATGTCGGACGATTTGTTGCATTTCCATCCTTCCACGTTTTTGTTCCTTCTACCGTTGTTTGGCCTACTTTTGTATTTGTAATGTTGTAACCATTCACTTCTGATTTGTATCCCGCTACCGGTTGTTCTTTTACTGTATACGTATAAGCAACACCATTTGCATCATATTGTGCTAAATCTGCAAATGTATAATTCCAACCGTTCGCTGCTGTTACTTCTTGTGTTTGGATTACGTTTCCATTTTGTATTAAATCTACTTGGATTGAGCTTGGACGATCTGTTGCATTGTTGTCGTTCCATGTTTTTGTTCCCGCTACTGTTGTTTTTGCATCTTTTGTATTCGTAATGTTGTAGCCATTTACTTCCGATTTATATCCCGCTACTGGTTGCTCTTTTACTGTATACGTATAAGCATTACCATCATTATCATATGCAGGTAAATCTGCAAACGTATAATTCCAGTTATTCACTGCTGTTACTTCTTGTGTTTTGATTAAATTTCCATTTTGCAGTAACTGTACTTGGATTGAACTTGGACGATCTGTTGCATTATTGTCATTCCAAGTCTTCGTTCCAGAAACAGATGCCATTTTCACCTTATTCGGAATAGTAAGCTTTACACCTTTGTCAGCATTTGCATCAATCGTAAAAGGTACTTTTACTTGAGGATCGAAATCCAAATAGTTTGGACCTGCAATCTCCTGTACATAGTAATTACCTGGGTCTAAATCTTTGACCTCTACCATGCCTTGTCCATCCGTTTTATACGTACCACCAATTTGCTGACCTGATTCTGTATATAAGTTAAATGAAACATTTGGTACAAGTTTTGTCTCATCTCCGGCAATGTGCTTCACGATTCTTAGCGTTCCTTTAGGAGGTAAATCCCCTTGCGCACCGCCGCCCTGATCTATATTGTTAACTCTAGCACTACCCGATGTTGATATAGGATTTTCATTTGTAATCTTGTAATCAACCGCATATTGATTATCAAAATATGGTTGACTCTTTCCATCTGCAGTAATGGTAGATGTATAAGAGAAAGCAAAAGTAATACCACTTGCCTTTTCCTTATTCATCACAACTTTAAATTCGTTATCATTAATAAAAGTAACCGTACCATAACCTTGAGTTTGGAATTCCTGTGGTGTCATTGGAGCTGCAAATCCTCCAATACGGAAACTATCCTGATTAAGTGTTTGTCCCGGTTGCAATGTATCTGTCAAAACAATATCTGAATCTACATTTTGCTTTGCTCCATTTATATTTAACCACCAATTTACTACACTAGTATCTTCAGGCTTAATACTTCCCCCTTTAGAGTGAAATGTTCCAGGGCTACTCCCCCCATTATTAATTTGACCAGCAATCGTTACTTTTTGAGCCTCTAAATTAGTACCTAGATTCGTATCGATTGTTTTCTTCTCTCCCGATGCTACATCTTGAGTCGCTTCAACTTGAAAATAAAAATGTCCTTTAACATTTAGAAGTTTTTCAACTACATCACTAAATGTACATACCACGTTAGTTGTATTTATTTGACAAGTACCAAAATTTTGTCCTTGCTCGTTGTTTAATGGAATTGTTCCTTTGTATCCTTTTAATTCCGGGGGCAAAGCTAATGTTAATGTATCTCCTGTTTTCATATCCAATCCAGGTTTTTCACTAAAATTAACGCGGATTCTCGTTGTTTCGCCAACACCTAGTTCCGTTTTATCAAATGCAAAACTATCTACTAGTCCTGTTTTATTTAACTCCTGTGCATTTGCTATTATGGATGTAAAACTCTGACCTATAGTAAATATAAAAATCATGAAAATCGAAAAAATCGAAGTTACTCTCTTGATCATGTCATTCTCCTATCAGTTATAATTAGATGGCTGTAATATGAATATGCAATGACAATGACTTTATAGGCTGATGGTATTCCATTTCTTTTAATCGTTATACACATAAAGCTTGAAAACAAATTTCTATAAATAATTCTCTTGTACTCTATTAAACTTCATTTTCTTAATGTAACATTACTTTCACTAAGTTTAATATTTACAAGTTAAACAATTTTCGATATAATTGTAACTGGCGAAGTTACGTTTTTCATCATTCCTATAAAATCCCGAGATTTTATATCATATCTACCGTCTTATTTTGAGCATACATTTCTGATTAACAATGTTTTTATTTCAACGCTATTAGTTTATTGATATTACTCTTCATTGTTTTTATGTTCATAATATCAATATATTCAGTTTTTTAATCGCATTTTTAGATGATTTATAACATTATTCACCAGAATTTTTTCCCCCTCCTATAGGCATTCTTTCATGCTCCCATCCGTAATATAGGGCTTTTTTAATGCCAAAGATAGTTTTAGTAATTTTTGTAATCGATTTTGTAATTAAAGAAACCAAACGTAAATTAATTCCCTTCTTGAGATAAAATCCTTATTTTATACTCCCTCCTATATACACCAAAATATTGTCCTTAAATAATTGTTCTAAACCACTACCTAATTCTTGATTCATTTAGTAAAAATATAAACCACAAATAATTTTGTTTATTCATATGTCACTTGGAAATCATTTCTCAGATTTGTAATTAGATAGTCTTATAATTACCAAAAACGTTCACCAATTTTGGTCTACTTATACATTTAGAATCTTAATTAAAATCCGCTGAATAATAAACTCCATGGCTAAATCTGGTTATACCGAATCTTCAATGAAATTCTCAGTTTGTTGACTAGATTCATAATTATTTGTATGAACTCAAATTTATCATTGCTAGATTGAAAAACAGTTTCAATTCTCTCTACAAATATTTGTAATAAGTATGTTATTAATTAAGATGTCATAAAAACAACAGAATACTTATCCTCTACTTTTACCGAATAATTACATTCCATTCACCTCGCTATCTATTTGTAATTTGCAATATTATATATAAAATAAAACAAAGAAATAGTAGTAAACTTGAATATTATTCATCCGTAAATTAGACTGAATCTTCAGTCTTTTTTGTTCGAATGGGGATATTTTCGGCTACTCTTTCTTTGTATTATGAGTTTAGCACTAAATATAAAGTATCACAAGACAAAAAATCACAAAATTCTCGCAAATTCGACATTTTTTCACAAACTAATATTTCCACCAACTAGTAGAGGTCACCATATCTCTCCATCAACTTAAAAATTTTATGACGCACTTAAAATAAAATTGTACATTTTCACCTTGAGAATTCAATATTTTTATATTTGGGTTGTTTTTTAGCTTGATGTTGATGGAAGGTGAATCCAATTAAACTAATTTCCCTCTTTCCTAGATTTAGGGAAATAACTTCTTGTCGAAAACCCTTCAACATAACCAGAAATACATAGTATCACATCAAAGAATATAAATCTATATTGATTTTTTTTTAATAATTTATATATAATTATAATAAATATAAAATGAAAGTCGCTATCAATTAGGAGCGAGAATGATAAATATAAGAATGACAAAACATCCCTGCTTCGGAATGAATACAGTAATGCCAACTAAATATGACCAGGTTAAGTAATTTGAATCATAATTAGATTACATAATCGATTTTTGGTATGGGTAAGAAGCGTAGGTATTCCTTTCCTCATAAATTAACTGTATAGCTTCCGTACTCCATTTTTCTATTTATTAGCTTAAATTGCATAACAATTGAGGGATGCTTCACTAAATTCTTAATATTTTTGGCGAATTTGTAACAGAACCTTTAGTTACAAGCAATATTTTTTAAATACAATATTTTATCATCTAAGGAGGAAACAGTATGAAAGGCTTAAAGTTTATTTATAAAACTCCCTTTATATTAACAATGAGTGTAGTGTTGATGGGATGTAACACAGCAAAACAAGAAGCTCCGCAAAAACAATCCACGAAGAAAAATACGCAGTGGTCATATGAGGGGAATACTGGTCCAGAGCACTGGGGAGAATTGAAACCAGAATACAAAATGTGTTTAAATGGGCAAGAACAATCTCCAATAGATATCAAAACAGAGCAAATAAAATCAACAGTTGATAATAATCCTTTGCAAATAAACTATCAACCAATATCATTTTCTATTAAAAATAATGGGCATAGTATTGAGGGAAAAGCAAATAGTCCTGATGATTATCTTATGCTAGGAGGAAATCGTTACACATTAAAACAATTCCATTTTCATACACCAAGTGAGCACCAATTTGAAGGGAAATATGCAGATATGGAATTACATCTAGTCCATCAAAATGATCAAGGTCAGTTAGCAGTAGTAGGTATTATGATAAAAGAAGGACAAAAAAACGAAGGTTTTGCAGCAATGTGGGAAAATCTCCCGTACAGAAAAAATATAAAAGACGATGTGCAACATACCATTGATATAAAACAGATTCTTCCTTCAGATCATTCATCATTCCGTTACATGGGGTCTTTGACAACACCTCCTTGTACTGAAAATGTCCAATGGATTGTGTTGAAACAGACAATAGAGATGTCCAAAAAACAAATTGAAGCGTTCCATAAATTATTCCCAACGAATAGCCGACCAGTTCAACCAATTAATGGACGCGAAGTATCATAAAAATCAATAGTACGAACCAATGTCCTAATCTATATTACTGATTTTTGTATGTTTGTTATAAGAGAATCATAGCAAAGTTTATGGTAACCAGACAATTTAAATAACCATTGTCTTGCTCAATGAAATTATAATTTTTTTGCACCAGTATAGAAATAAGCTGTTGCCCCTTTAGGACAGCAGCTTTTTCATTATGCTACGTCTTCTTTTTGTTCCTTAAAGAAGAAAAAGATAACATACTAGATATATTTTATATATAAATCATTAGCGGAAATTTTAAAAACAATAAAAATCCTATAATTATTATATAATAATTACAGGATTAATATTTGATGAACATTATAATTCTTAGTACATGTCTTGCTAAAATACCTTAAAAAAATTTTATTTTTACAAAAGAAAACAACCTATATAAAAACAGGTTGTTTTCTTTTAAGGGTAAAACAAAGAAAGAATGGCAAAAAAGACACAAACTTATAAAGCACAAAAAGTAGATCGATTAGATAGAACTAAAAATTCTGATATCATACCCGTTAGGGTTTCTGTTTACTCTTTCTTTGTTGTTATGAATATAGCATCAAAAAGACATATATCAACAAAAGGTAACATAATTGTTACTTTTTTCGGTATTTAATCATAATTCTTTACAAACCATATCATAGTAATGAAAAAAAGCGACGTGCTTTTTTCATTGCTTTCAGTATAAACAGTGATATTATTTTTGTCATTATACTACATCTTCTTTTTGTCCCTTCTGTAACGTACTATTTTTGTAACCGTAACTGAAGTAGACTACAAGTTTAATTACAAAACAAGCTTCAACGACAATCCATTTTTTTACTGGACGTTGTAACGCAAAGAAAACAACCTGTATAAAAACAGATTGTTTTCTTATGTAGGGTAAAACAAAGAAAGAGTGGAAAAAAATGCACAAACTTCTTCGACACATGAAGTACATCGGTAGAGAAAACTAAAAATTCTGATTTCTTACTAGATAAGGGTTTTTATTTTCTCTTTCTTTGTTGTTATGAATATAACATTAAAATCGACATATATCAACAAAAAGTAACAAAGTTGTTACCTTTTCGGCATTTAATAGGGTTCAGCCGAGATACGTGAAAAAACAGGTCATAGTTTTACTTTTATTTCCAATCACAACCTATTGAGCTTATAGAGAGATGGTTTCTTCTATTTGGTGAGATTTTTTTGTAAATCAATTACATAATCTCCAAAACGTATTATATATCTAGTCATATAGGAACTTAGCGTTTCTAAATCTTGGCGCGAAAAGCGATAACCTTCTCTTTTTAGTTACCATAAAATCGTAATTTACTGGGCACATAAAAAGAAAATAACAATTTCATCTCATAGCAAAATTGTTATCTGTTAATAGTAATATAAAGGATTATTTCCGAACACTTATCGGAAATGCATAGCGTATAGTAGTTGATATACCTATATTTTCATGTAATTATGCATATCCAAATGCAGGGAAACGATATATAGGTGTTATTATGTTATATTACAAATGTTTTTTATTTAGATAACTTCACTTTAACTATAATTATTATGTGTTACTAATAAATATGAAATTATTTTTTATATTTTACAGATGAAATAATTTTATTAATATAATTATTTACATCTAAAAATCCTCATATGAATTATAACGGATTTCTATGTTACTATTTTGTAACTTATATACTTAAGAGCTTAATGTTTTAATAAAGGTATAAATGGTATAACTACTAAGAAAGGAGAAGATGGCACGTATAAAAGTTCAGTACAGACTAAAGTAACATTATGTCATTCCGATTATCTTAATAACCGGAATATCAGAAGAATTTTAGGATCAGTAAGTGTTACATTTCTAAAAAATAGCAGTCTTATTTTTTAGAAGAATTCACCAGTATGCTAGACACTACAGTCGTGTGTACTTAGGTACTAAAGTTATTGCTTTACCAAATGTAGTGAAATCACATGTGTTATCAATCTCTTGCAATGATACATGTAACAAAGGTATCTATCAGAAATCGTTCTCAATTTTATTTGCAGAATATTAAAAGTTTAAAAAACATATTTAATAGGGGGCATAGAAATGAAATTGAAAGTTTTAGCAACAACAGGACTAGCTTTAACATTAGGACTAACAAGTATAGGAACTATTGCAACACCTACTTATGCAGCAGTAGCCGAAAATCCTAATCCTGATATTGAAAATAATAAGAGTATATATGATTCTAATAACCTGTTGAAGTTTGCAACATTTAGTACTACAGGTTTCGAAAAAACTTCAGAACAGAAAACGTTGAAAGCAATTGACTATGTAATAAATGATAATAGCGCTAATCCAGATGCCTCAACTAGAAAAGCACCTACTAAAACACATTCTACAACAGATTCACTAACAATAAATGCAAGTGCTGAAATTAGTGTCGGAGCGGAAATGTCAGCATCTGCTTCAATTCCAGGAATTGCATCTGTTACTTCAAAAATTACAACAGGACTTAAAGTAAGTACAGGGGTGAATAAGTTTTCATCCGAGACTAGAACATTGTCTTATGGAGGCGATGACATCGTAGCAAAACCATATCAGACTTTACGTGTTGACTATTATCTTGAGGAATTAAAGACTTCAGGCATCATGAATACTGGTACTAAGGTAACTGAAATTGGGGACAATTTGCAAATATGGTATTTAGGAGTGCTTGATGGGCCTGATTTCATTGAGAAGTATGAGCCAGGACATTTAACTGGTGAAGCGGTCTATAATGCATTTAAACGTATGGAAGAGAAAAATAAAAACACTCCTATGACAATCGGACAAAAAAACACTGGAGAATATTGGTTAAAGATACCTAAAGGCAAGTTGTCAGATTACTTTTTCATAGATGATGTAGCAAAAACTGTATCTACAGTTGGAGCACAGGTAAAGTTTGATGGAATAGCTGGAACAGGATTAACTTGGACAACATCAGTTATTAATCCTGCAACACAACAAAAAACTCCTATCGCCGAAGGACAAGTTCAACAACCATAATGAATTGGCCACGAATTGTGGCCTTTTTTATTATGATTGTTGTATCATGAAAAAATTCAAATGCTACAGTTGCATGAAACATAGACTATTACACAAATAGTGCTTTATCTGAAGGAATATAGTCGGAAAACGATAAAAAAATAGAAATATAAAGGAGACCAGATGCAATGAGTAATATAGTGGTTACTTTACAAAATGTGCATAAAAAAATTGGATCTAATGAAATTATTCGCGGTCTTTCATTTGAAGTAAGAAAAGGCGAAGTATATGGCTTTCTCGGTCCGAATGGAAGCGGGAAAACAACGACAATTCGCATGATGACAGGACTTATTTCTCTTACAAAAGGTGACATTGCGATTTGTGGTCATAGCATTCGAACAGATAGAGAAAAAGCTCTTTCATATATTGGAGCCATTGTAGAAAACCCGGAATTATATGAATATATGACGGGCATGCAAAACTTAAAACATTTCGCTAATATGGCAATAAATCCAATCAATGCCGAGAGGATTGCTGAAATTGTAAAGCTTGTCGATTTAAAGCAGGCTATTCATAAAAAGGTAAAAGCATATTCACTCGGAATGAAACAACGTCTGGGGATTGCACAGGCATTGCTTCACAAGCCGAAAATTTTAATTTTAGATGAACCGACAAACGGTTTAGACCCAGCTGGCATTCGACAACTACGTGATTATTTGCAGCACTTAGCAAAAGATGAAGATATAGCAATTATTGTATCAAGTCATTTGTTAAGTGAAGTAGAATTGATGTGCGATCGTGTTGTCATTATTCAAAATGGCCAATTCGTACAGGAGTATAATTTACGAGAAGGAAAAGAACAGGGGGAATTTGTCGTTTCATTTGAAGTCTCTCAACCTGAAATTGCTTATAAAGTAATTAAGGGAGACCAGAAAGATGGAAAAATACTCGTTAGTACAACGAAAGAACAAATTCCTGCATTAGTAAAACAACTTGTATTAGCAGATATACGAGTATATGGAGTCACTGTACAAAACACATCCCTTGAAGATGAATTTTTAGCAATAACAGGAGGTACAAATTCATTATGATAAAGTTAATTCAAAATGAATTTTTAAAGTTGCATGCGCAGAAAACGATATATATATTAATGGGTGTACTAGTTTTACTCGAAGGTGTTATAGCGATTATTTTAAAGAGTCTGTTGTCCTCTAATATCCCACTTGGAGCAAACACTCCTTTAGGTTTTGCATCATTCCTTCTACCTACAATTATTATGTTTACAACAATATTTGGGATTACAATTGCGTCACGGACGATTACAGAAGAGTTTCAAAAAGGGACGATTAAACAATTGTTAATTCGTCCGAAAAAACGCGTCTCTATTTTATTTGCAAAATATATTACTGTGCTCTTATCAATGGTAATTATCATCATTATCTCAACAGTTACAGCTTCTTTAATTGGAGAAATAATGATGAGAGGTGGGAAAACAGAGCTTACGCCATCTATTTTTACAATAAAATTACTATATATGTTGCCAGCAACATTTTTCTATGCAACACTTTCCTTTTTCCTAGCAAACGTATTTCGTAAATCTGTACTACCTTTAATTATTTCAATGTTCCTTTTCTTTATAGAAGGCCCAATCCTATATCTTATTATGTTATACGCACAAGGTATTGCTAAATATATTGTACTATTCCATTTGAATTTAAATATGTATGATAGTCGTGAAATTATAAATGAAGGCGCTACACCATTATTTTCTGAATTTACGTTAACAACATCTTCTTTATTTGTCTTAGCATCTTTTGCAGTATTGCTTATCGCATCTAGTGTAATGTTTCAAAAACGAGATGTATTATAAACGTAAAATCTCAATTCAGGTGCAGCACCAATACTATAAATCTATAAATCCCCTTATATTCACCTTAAACTAAAAAGAACTTGTAGGAATTCCTACAAGTTCTTTTTGTTTTTTCGTTTAAATAACCTACAATAAACCTTAAAAAGAAACTAAATATCTTAATTTTATTATACTAGTAATTGAATTTGAAAAATATCTGAATCCTTTGGACCTAGAACACTCATTTTATCTTTAAACGTTTACCGATATTTAACAATAAAACTTTCGTTTAAGGGGTTACCTCAAATCCTTAAATTGATGGGCTTGTGGCGGGACCATACATCATTCAATGTAGAGGCTAATGTTTTTTATTAGTTCTTAATCGATTTTTCCGGAAGAAAATTCATTAAAATGTTCGTATACTTCTTCCTTGTTAGGGCAAAATAGCTTCAATTCCTTCCAATTTCAAATTCGAGTTATCAACTGAATTCCAAGCAAAACTGCTAATCCAAATAGGAGTCTACTATTCTCCGTGTTATTCTTTATATATTTCCATCAGACCCAAATAGACTAGTATATCTCCAATAGAGACACATTAACTTAAGTTATAATATTTTTTACATAAAAAGAAATGTTGTTTTTCATGTATACCTATTAAATTAATACTTTGTATTAAGTTTGGATTATGAGCAATTGGATCGGGGAAACGTATGTGACCAGCAATGTCATCTTCGATTTTAGAAAGTATTTTTTCTAAATTCTTTGTTTCATTATCTAGCTCTTTAATTAATCTTTCAAATGAAATTTTACCTTCTATTCCTTTAGGTGGTAGCAAAATAAAAGGTGCCTTCATTGGCTTGTTGTGTTTTTCTTTATATTCAGTATATATGTCCGTACTATGCGTTTTATAAGGTGACTTTTTTCTTACTGCAGCAATTGGTCTAGAAAATGGTAAATATAACTTATTTAATTGTCGAAAACGCCTGACCATTAAGTATAAATGATAATATGTTTCTCCAAAAGACCACTTATCTTTACAAGGCCTTTCCCATTCTTTGTTTTTGAAATGCTGTATTTCATTAGCAAATTCTTCTCTTTGTTGATAAATTTTGTTAAAGTGATTAGTCATATAAATGCTCTGCATAATTCCCCCTGTATATGTTAGTTAAAGTTTCTATAATTTGCGAATAGCACACTAACTTAATATTATATTTAGTGAAGCTTTCTTCGCTTAACAAACACCAACTATAATTTTCAATAACCCCACGTACATAATGAAATAATTCACCTTTAATTTCTGTGTAATCCTTAATAAAATAATTACTCACTAAAGGTGAATGGATATTGTTTTTAATATCGAATAAACTAATCCCTTTACATTTCACATAACTTTCTTTAAAAGTCCATGAATCCGTAAAAAAATTGATTTGTTCTCTTTGCGATAAGGTTAATAAGTGTTTAAGTTCTTCTTGAGTAAAAAAGAATTGAGCTAATTCATGATTGCACCGCTTATACTCCTCAATATCAGCCCCTACGGCAGAATTATTACTGTAAGTACACATAACCCATTCATTACAATTTGAAATATTAAAGAAGCCTTTTGATAATAGAGGTTTCCCCCGCATATTATAGGTTATACTCAACGGATATTTCATTCTTTGTTTTTTGAACAACACATACTGTATAAGTAAATCGCTGTACATAATATGAAGCATTTTTTTAGGGTGTGTAGTTTTTTTTAATCTCTGTATAGCTCGTTTGGTGAGAATTCTTTTTGATATAAGATTACTTTGGTTTTTATTTATCTTACAGAAGAAAATATCCATAATTAATCCTGAAATTTTGATAATAAAATTGAGGCATTATGCCCACCAAATGCAAATGAATTATTTAAGATTTTACCACCATTATAATTAGATACCTTTTCTAAAAGAAGGTTAACTTCTATATCCTCTCCCACACTATCTCTTGATACATTAATAGTGGGAATTAATTTTCCTTTCTTAATCATCATACAACATAATGCTGTTTCAATTGCTCCAGCTGCTCCTAAAGCATGTCCATGAATAGATTTAGTCGAGGATACTAAAGGATTTTGATTAAATAGCTTCTTTATAGCCTTTGATTCAGTTAAGTCATTTAGTTTGGTAGATGTACCATGAGCATTTATGTACTCTATCTCATTGGAACTGCATTTAGCATCAATTAATGCATTTTCCATACATCTTGTAACACCATTAAGGTCAGGCGCCAATAATGAAGTAGCATCTGATGAGCTCCCATAACCTTCTATTTCACAATAGATATGAACCCCACGCTCCTTTGCATGATTAAGTTCTTCAAGAATAAGAAAGGCCGCCCCTTCACTCATTACAAATCCTGATCTATCTTTTGAAAAAGGGACACTAGCTTTATCTAAGAATTTAGAGTTTGTTAAGGTTCTTAACTTTCTAAAAGGTTCTATAACTTGTGGAATAACACATGCTTCTGCTCCACCTGCTAATATTATTTTTTTGCTACCATTTTGAATTTTTTTAAATGCTTCTCCTATCGCTACTGTTCCTGAAGCACAGGCAATTGAGTAAGCAAGAGATTCACCTTTTATACCTAAATCAATACTAATATTTGCTGCTATCATATTAATTAGATTTCTTGGTATTACAAGCATTGTCATTTGATCTACACCTTTCAAAGCTGCAGTTCCAAACTCATCTGCGAGGGCACGAATGCCCCCAACAGAACTTCCAACAAACACAGAAACGTTTTCATTATTTTCATCATTAATTAATAAATCTGCATCTTTAACGGCTTCTCTTGATGCAATTACCGCCATTTGAGTACAACGATCCATATACCGCTTATCCTTTGTAGTAAGTGATTCATTAAAAATGTCATCTACTTCTCCAACAAAGTTTGTATTTTCATATTTGGAAGGAATAATACCGCTTTCAAGATTAACAATACTTTCCCAGGAACTCTCTCTGGTAATACCATTTGGTGAAACAATACCTATTCCTGTTACTACGACTCTATTCATAAACTCGTCTACCTCCATTGTCATTTTAAATGCATTTCATTTTTGATCTTATTCTTATTAAGAAGAAGGTAAATACGGCAATTATCATTCCGTTACTTGCAAATATAATATTTAGGTTATCAGTAACTTTAACAAAGTTGACAAAGTCAAACATAATTTGATCCAAAAACACTCTTACACCTATTCTTGATAGAAGGTATGATCCAATAATTGTTAGGACCGCAATAGGAAAACTAAAGGCAAAATGCATTCTCATTAGTTCTTTTAATGAATAACCTTCTAATTTTAATGTCTTAATTGACTTGATACTATTTTGATAACTGAACTCAAGAAGTGAGTAAAGTAATGCAACTTGTAGAACTATAGCAAGCCCTAAAATAAGTGTGATCTGTTTGTTTATAACTTCTAAGATATTTTTTCCGGAAGTTATTATCTCGTTCCTAGTCAACGTAGCTTCTATCCCACTATCGTTAGCATTATCATATGGTTTTGATAGAGCTACTGCAGGTACTGAATATGTTTTATGGTTGAACATTTCTCCGTTATTGAAAACTAAATATATATTACTCACTGTAGTAACATTGTTGACTTTATTAATTTTAAATGAGTAATCTTTTTGATTAGTTACATCTTTTAGTAGTAACTTATCTCCTACTTTTTTCCCATATTTATCAGAGAATGCTTGAGTAATTATTACATCTCCATCTTCCAGTTTGAGATTATAATTATAATACTTAGAATCAGAACCGATTACATAAACATTTTGTGTAATACCTTCTTCATCATATAAGTTATATAGTTTAAACTCTTCACCTTTGATATCATATTGATTAGGTGGATTTAAAAACAAAATTTCTTCAAAAGTATTCTCTGATGCTAAGTCATCGACATACTTAGTTACAGAGTCTTTCAATAAAAACGAAAAATTAATCAGTAAACCTACAAAGAAAATCAGTACTATAAACAAAGCCATTTCCTTTTTATTTCTATTTATCCGCTTTAACCGATACCGGTAAGTAAAAGGAATGAAATTCATCATTTTGCCACTTCTTTTTCTTATAGATTTAACTTTATTTTTCTTCTTTTTAAATTTTATATAAAACTGATAAACTAAAACAAAGTTAATCACTAAAACAATAATTAGTGAGAAAACTAAACATTCTGTCAATAATTTGTAATCAATTTTTAGAATTGGATAATTATATATTTGGCTATTCATTTGCATAATCGTTTCAATCAAAAATATACCGATTGTACCACCGATTAACCATGCAATTAAAATTGTTAAGCTCGTTTCAGTTATATAATGTTTAAAAAGAACCCATTTGTTAAAGCCTAGCTTATTAAATGTTGCTAGGTTATTTGATTCTTTCTTGGATACTTCAAAATGATAAACACTTAAAAGAACCCCAACTATTAGATATAGTAAGCATGTTAAAAGCAACGCTAGATCCCTTGGCGCTTTTGCATCACCTATTACTTGTTGTATCCTCGTGTTGTTTTGAGAGTTATTAATATAAGTTGGTTTCACGATTTTCGAAACCTCTTGAACATCTAGATTGCTAGTATAAGCATAATATGAAGAGAACTTATTACCGAATAGCCTTTTAAAAGTTTCTTCATTTACAAATGCTATACCAAAAACTTCAGAATTAGCTTGCAACACTAGATTACTATTTTTGGTTGTAATATAATCAGGTGATATTGCAGTTCCAACTATTTTTAATTTTTCTCCATTAAAAGTCAATTCATCATTGAGTGCTAATTTATTTGCTTTTAAATAGTTATTGTCAATTAGAATCTCTTTATCGTTTTGAATATCACGACCGCTGGTCACTTGATATTTATTAATTTTTTTTCTTGACTGGAATATTCGAACTGTACTGCCACCTTCCCTCACTTCCCCATTTTTAATTTGTTCGAAGGAAATATCCTCAAATTTCTCGTCAATATCTTCATTGGTTATTAATATACCGTCCTCTACGTTATATTCGCTGTTGAATCTTTCAACCGATTGTAGAACGCTACTAGTACCAACAAAAAAGCTTATAAAGATACCAGTTGTAGCAAAAATAACAAGAAATATAACTAGAAGCTTTAATTTATAAGTATTTAATCTCCTTATTGTACGTTTTCTAAATTTTTTCTTAATATATTGATTTACCATTCTAAATTCTCCGCTAATTCAATATCTTCATTTACTACATCATTAACCTTTTTCCCATCATGGATAGTGATAGTGCGATTAGAAATTTTTATAATTTGTTCATTATGGGTGATTAGAACAATTGTAGTTTGATGACTTTTTTGTAGCTTTTGCAACACTGTTAGGACCTCCTTAGATGAATTACCATCAAGCGCTCCTGTAGGTTCATCACAAAACAGTATTTTTGCTCTTTTCACTAAAGCCCTTAATATAGCAGCTTTTTGTTGTTGACCTCCTGAACATTGATTAGGAAATAAATTAATTGCTTTACGAATATCCCACTCATCAATAAGATTTTCAATTTCCTCAGTGACATCATGTTCCAAATAGATATTCTCATGTAAAGTTAGATCATCAATTAAGTTATATTCTTGAAAAACAAAAGCAATATCATTTTTTCTAAAAAGATTTACTTCTTTTTTAGTGAAATTACCTATACTTCTTTTGTTTACCTGAATATCGCCTGAAGTAACACTGTCTAGCCCAGATAAGCATTTGAGAAGCGTAGTTTTACCCGACCCTGATTTTCCGATAATTGTACATAATTCACCCTTACCTATACCTAAATCAATTCCTCTTAACACTTTTAATTCATTTTGCTTATTTGCATTAAAGACTTTTATAACATTAGTAGCTTTAATCATTTGTACCTCCATTTTTATGTTTAATTGTAATAAAATACGAATAATATGTATCATCTGCTGGTGCGATTTCACTCACTTCAAATCCACATGAATGTAATAGAGGAAGGAAAAGATTCCACTGCTCCGCTTGAGCAAAATCAATAAGCATATTATTTAATACAACTTCAGCTTGGAGAATACTATTACAAATATCATATTTAAAGCGAGATATAAGATTCCAATCCTTATTATGTTTAGCAATAAGCTCTTGATAAACTTCAAAATTAGGATAATACTGACAAATTATTATAGAACCATCCCTATGCAAAATTTCTTTTAGTTTCTTGAAGAGGTCTTCTTTTTCGTCTTGAGTAAGATAAAATAGCATATAACTCATATTAATCATGTCAAACTTGCTATCAAAAGAAAGATTTATAATGTCTTCGTTATGTATAACAACATTTGACTTATCTTTATATTTAGTTTGTAGTTTCTCAAACACTTTTTTTTGTCTTTCTACACCAACAATTTGTTTATCATCAGATCTCAAATGAACATCAATAAAATTACCATTTCCGCACCCAATGTCTAGAATTGACTTAAATTGTTTTTGAGAAATAAAAGCTGCATAGTTCTCTTTTGTGTATATATTAAAAGCTAATTCTCCAAGATCTGTGTAGAAATCTTCTGAGAAACTAGGGGCTATTTGTTTAAAAAAGTCTAATTCATTAATCTCTTGTAAATAGGTAAGGACCTCTTTAATATATATATAATCTAGTTTCTCCATTATTTTCCCTAATGTTGTATTATGTTCTTCATTAATTACACGCTCAATGAACTTGTAATCACTTTGTATTTTATTTACAATCTCACTATAATTTTCGTCTTCAAATTCCACTAAGCTGTTTCTGCTCTTTACTGCCAAAAGGTATTCTTGATTTAATGTGTATATATTCTCTTTTTGTGAAATCATACCCAGCTGGATACCTAGATCCATAAATGAATGAAATATATTATGATGCATATTTCCTCTTGTCATTGCTTGAACATTATCAAAGTTTTCATATACCTTCCTTAATACAATAAACCTTATATAGTTCTTAACTTTTGAAAACAAAAGTAATTGGAACAAAGGAGTATCTCTTATCCCTACAATCTTAGATAATCGAACTAAAATATTTATACGAATGGCCTTTTCTGGTAACTTATAACGTTTGTTTGGAGAATATGATTGATACTTGCTCATTAACAAACTGTATTTCATTTAATAACCTCCTCTTCTTTTAAAATTAAATGATAGGAAGCAAAAAGCTCCCTATCTATATAAATTTCCACGTAATTTATAAAGGTATTAACACGGACTCATTATAAGTAGATAAACTTTGAATGTTTTCTTTAATTACTTTTAAAGTCATATCCAGGTCTTCTTTTGAATGGGCAGCTGAGATAAAAAATCTTATTCTAGCTTCACTCTCTTTTACTGCAGGGTAAATTATCGGCATCGCATTTATTCCATTTTTAAATAATATTTCCGAGAATTTAAGAGCTTCATCAGAGTTTCCAATGATTAAAGGTACTACTGGCGTGTCATAACTTTTACCTGTATCAACTCCTAGTTTCTTTAATTCATTTAAGAAATAAGTATGGTTTTCTATTAATCTTATAAATAAACTTTCTTCACTTTCACAGAGTGTTAACGACGCTAATGCCGCAGCTGCATTAGCTGGTGTCATTCCTACACTGAAAATAAATCCAGGTGAATTGAATCTTAAATATTTTATAAAGGATTTGCTACCAGCAATATATCCCCCACAACTATTAAGGGATTTACTTAATGTTCCCATTAAAATATCTACTGATTTAGGATTAACATCATAATAACTTGTTACACCTCTACCATTCTTACCAATAGTACCGATTGAATGCGCTTCATCCACCATGAGAATAGCATTATACTTTTCTTTTATTCTAATTAGTTCTGGTAATTTACAGATATCTCCATCCATGCTGTAAACACCTTCTACCACGATTAAAACCCTGCGGAATTTCGACCTTAGCTTTTTTAGCTCATCTTCTAGATGATCCATATCATTATGTTTAAACGGCTTTCGCTTGGCATTAGAAAGAATTGCACCTTGTATAATACTATTATGAGCCAATGCATCATGTAGAATTAAATCTTCTTGATTGACAATATTCCCTATGGTATTAACGTTAGTACTATGTCCTCCCACCTGAATTAGAGCATCTTCTGCACCTAAGAATTCAGCAATTTTTCTTTCAAGCTTTTGATGGATTTCAATTTCTCCGCTAAGTAATCTACTACCAGAAACACTCGTTCCATAACGATTTATCGATTCAATTACGGCCTGGTTAATTATATTTGAACCATTAATACCGAGGTAATTATAAGTGGAATAATTTATCTTCTCTTCTCCATCTATAATAATTCTATTTGATGCTATTCCATGGTTTTTTCTAAAATAAGGAATGTATTCTCTGCTTTTAAGATATTTATGAAACTCTTTAACTTCAGTGAAATCATCCAGCAATGAAGCTGTATCTTGTTTCATTTCTATCCCTATTTCTTTATATACTAAAGATAAAATATCTTCTACAGTTGTATCCTCTTGTTGAAAAACTTCTTCCAAGTCGACTTCTTTCATCTCAGGAAAGTCATGTACTACTAATCTATGAAAATCCATAATCATCATTGAATCAAGACCAAGATTATTAACTAACGAATCAGTTACAGCAATGTCACTTTGATCATAACCTGTTATTTCAGCCAAATGGCTAATGATTTTATCGTATACTTTATTCATGGTAAACCCCCATTATTCTTTTATGTTGTAGCGAAATGATTTATTAAGAAGTTAGCAGCATTTACTGGACCATCAATATTTTCTAAAAGCTCCTGCATTTTTTCTGCCCTATTGTGCATCTCTTTATTTGTTAAAGAAAATTCTATTAGTTCACCAAGCTTTTTAGTTGTTATATCTTTTCGTTTAAGAGCTAATGCATTACCAAAGAGAACACATTCATTTATATTGACTTTTTGTTCTGCTTGCAATCCAAGCCCAAGGAATGGTTTTCCCGACAAACAAGCTGTTTGAACTGTACCTTCCCCGCCATGAATAATAGATAAATCTATTATGTTTCCCAATTTATGAGCAGGGAGCAAATCACAAAGGATTATATTCTTATTACTAGAAAAAACATTTCCACTAGGCCCAAGTATTTCCTTCATAGGGCATATAACTATTACAGGTAGCTTCTTTAAAACATGTAAGATTTTCATGACAATTTCTTTACTTCCAGAGCTCCCCATTGCAAAGTAAATAACTGGTTCATTAGTGGGAAGACTATCTACAAATGAAGGTATGGGCGTATCCAGTTTTGCATAAACCGGGCCAATATATTTATAGTTAGCAGGAAGATCTTCCACACCACTAATTTCAGGAATGGTTGTAATTAAATTATAATCGGCATCTAGTGCATCTATGGTGTATTTTGGAAGTTCTACTCCTTCTTCTTTTGCCAATTTAGAGAAAGATTTTGGTTTATAAGTAATACCTAAAGCAACCTTTTTATAAAGATTCATAGTAAATTTTTTAGGTAAGAAAAGCTTATTAATTATAGAAGGTAATTCTAGGTGCCCTTTTAATAAAAAAGTTCTTGTATATGCTAGTGGTTTAATATATACAAGTGGTATTTGACAAGCTCTCGCCGAAATAAACATACTTAATGTGGTTCCGATAACGACAACCGCCGGACAGTAAGTATTTATAATTCTTTTCTCATTTTCAATTCGTTTCTTGAGATGTTCGTATGTAAAGGGATGTTTTATGCCCTTCATCTGATCGACTTTCATGAGTTGATTGATATCGTCTTCACTTAAAGCTGGTTCAAGGTGGATAAATTCAAAGTTAGCTTTTTCAATAAGATACGCATATTTTCTAGAGTAGCCTATAAATATGCAATGAAAGTATTCGGAACATTTCTTTGCTACTTCTATTGATCTGGTAGTTTCGGCCAAGTTAAAAGTTTCTGGTGCAAAAATAATATTTTTTTTAATTATTCTCATCCCCCTTGATCACATTAACAATATATATTTATAAACGTATGAAAAATACAGTCGATATGAAAGTTTTTACTTTTATTCTATTTTCATCTAGATAATCGTTAGTATGTTTTTTTCAGGCATATAGGTACCATAGCCTTAACTCTTATTTTTGGTTTTATTTGTTTGTATCGTTCTTTTGAACTGTATTTACTACACTTCTACAAGCTAAATTAGCGGATTATCTATTATTTCATAAAAGCAAAACTAACGATGATAACAACAGCCATAATACCTAAAATGACACCTAGAACCATCTTTTGTTTGAAAATTCGCTTCACTATAAGCCTTTTAAATTATTCCTCCTAGTATTCGTTTAACCAACAGTTAGATAGATAACTAACAATGTGTTGTTGATAATAAACTCATGTTGTTTATAATGGAATTATATCGTTTTTTCCATAAAATTCAATTTACAGTTAAGGCATAAATGTTAGATAAAAAACAAAAAGATGAAATCTGTTGTCTATAATGACAATAACAAACGGGGAGGTATAAAGTGTTGAGAAAAGCGGATTTACGGATTATACGAACCAAAAAATTTATATATGATGCTTTTATCAAACTGATAGCAGAAAAAGGATACGATGCTATTACTATTCAAGATATCGCAGATGAGGCACTCATCAATCGAGCTACATTTTACTCACATTACAGGGATAAACAAGATTTGTTAACAAAGATTAGTGAGGATGTACTAGAGGAATTAGCAAGTAAGATGGTCCTATATGCCCATGTGCAGGGAAATCAAATAGATTTTTCGAAACTCGAGGAAGTTTTACAATCGTTATTTGAGTGTATGGTAAAACATGCAGACTTTTATAAAACCATGTTTGGGCCTCATGGCATTCATGATTTTAATCTACAAATGCAGCAGACTATCATGAACAACCTTGAACGAAATTACATTGAGCTTAAAATTGGAGAACATGACTCAGATATTCCAAAGGATATGGTATTACGTTTCTTCACTTCCTGTGTTGTTGGGATGGCAATTTGGTGGCTTCAAAATGACATGAAATATTCACCGAAATATACCGCACAACAGCTAGTGAAGCTTATGACTAAAGGACCCTTTTGTGCAGTAGGTTTTACTTTTTTTAATGAGCGCTAGAAAGAGCAACTGTACTGGGCATTGCAAAGGGCTCTGGTGTAAAAATAGAATAAAAGATACTAAAGCGCATAAATTTCTAATGGAATCGTACCTTATGCTGTAAGTCCAAACAATTGATGGATGAATTCTTTCTCGTTTTGGACAGACTGGTCCCGTAAATCAACTTATTCTTTTTTAATCATATGCATGGCTTCTACTCCAAAACGAATAGATGTAACTGTGTCAAAACATTGGAATCCTAGCATAGATCGAATTCGCTTCTTTATAAAGAAATTATCTTGTTCTACTATGTTATTCAGGTACTTTTGTTGTCTAAGTCGCATACCACCAGGTATGCTTTTTTCAATTGTTCAATTGCTATAAGATAAGCTGGATTTTTATCGACTGTCATAACACGGGGTTTTGAAACATGAAAAGACTGCAAGACCTTCTTGAAAAAGCATTTTGCAACCTTCAGGTCTCGTGTTTTGTTCAGGTAAAATCGATTGTATTTCCTTTCGAATCAACAGCACGATACAGGTACATCCATTGACCTTTAATTTTCATAACTGTTTCATCTTCCCTTCAGGATTCACTTGTTTGTTTAAGGTGACGTCAAATTCAGGACCGTACTGATGAACCCAACGCATAATCGTTGTATGAGAAATGGATAAGCCCTGTTCCTCCAGCATTTCCACTACATCACGAAAACTGAGGTTGTACCGTAGGTACCATCTTACCGTTAACAAAACAATTAAGCTGATAATGCTTCCATTTGAATACATTTTCTTTTTCCATACCAATTACGCACCCCTTTTAGACTAGTAGTATCAGTATGTCCAAGGTTTGTAGATTTATTGTAATTGTCCTAAAGCTTTTACACCATTGTCCTTTTTCTCCATGCAAGTAAGGAAAGAATTCATAGTTTTTTGAAATGTCGCAAGTCAAACCAACTAGATCCAATATTCTTCTCGATACTTTTATGATAATAAGAGAGGGATTTGCATTAAAGAATATTTTATGCTATTTATAAATAATTGTAATTTTAAAACTTTGGTACATATAAAGTATATTAAAGTAGGTATATATCAAAGGATTAATTTTTTTAATTCACCAAGTAAAGTAATATTTTATCGGAATATTCTTACCTTTGTCAGAGTTGGATGGTTTATAATGCAAATTAGGTGCTGCAGCTACCTAGATATTTATAAAGATGGAGGTTATATAAATGTCTTCAAAAAATGAACTGAATTTTAAACTATTATTCGAATCACAGTTATCTTCTCCTGTATTTAAACAGGAAGCATATGATATCTATAAAGAATTGCGCGAATGTCACCCTGTTTATCCTTTATCTTCAGGAGAAAATAGTCAAAGTTGGTTGATTACAAGATATGAGGACGCAATTTCTTTATTGAAAGATGCTAAACTGATGAAAAATATTGAAAACGTATTCAATAACGAAGAAGACGTGGACGTCCCTATTTCCTTAGAGAATAGGGATCTTTTAAGAAATCATATGCTCAACTCAGATCCTCCTGATCACAATCGTCTACGATCACTTGCTCAAAAGGCATTTACCCCTAAGATGATCATACAACTTGAAGGCCAAATTCAATATATTGCTGATACTTTATTAAATAAAATAGAACATAATAATTCTATAAACCTTGTAAGTGATTATGCTTTCCCTTTACCTATTATGGTAATTAGTGAAATGTTGGGTGTTCCGCTTGAAGATCAGCATAAATTTAGAGTTTGGTCACAGGCAATTATTAGTACCCCACATACGTTAGAGGACATGCAGAAAAACAATCAAAAATTAGGAGAATTTGCTGAATATATACAGCATTTAGTTAATAAAAAGAGAGAACAACCTGCTGACGATTTAATTAGTGCACTAATAAAGGCTGAAAGTGAAGGAACGAAATTAAATGCATCTGAATTATATTCGACAATTACGTTACTTATTGTTGCTGGACATGAAACAACAGTAAATTTAATTACAAATATGACCTTGGCCTTGCTGGAGCACCCAGCTCAGTTACAAAAACTTCGTCAAAATCCCGATTTAATTGATTCAGCAATTGAAGAGGCATTACGGTTTTATAGCCCTGTTGAACTAACGACTTTACGTTGGACAGCAGAACCATTTACAATGCATGGACAAGATATTCAATCAAAAGATAGAATTATTATATCCGTAGCATCTTCTAATCGTGATGAAAAGATCTTTCCAGACGCTGATGTATTTGATATTACAAGAAAAAACAATCGTCATATTGCATTTGGTCATGGGAGTCATTTTTGTCTTGGTGCACCACTCGCTCGTTTAGAAGCAAAAATTGCAATTTCTACACTGTTACACCGTTTGCCAGATATACAGATACAAGGTGAAAGAGAGCGAATAAAATGGCAAGAAAACTACCTAATGAGATCATTAGAAGAATTGCCTCTAAAGTTTTAAATCCTTTAGTTATTAATAAAGATTTTAGAGAATAGTATCCTGTCCTTTAGGCAGACAGTAACAAAGAATTCTCTCGTATGATGAATTCAGCACTACTGTTTTATTTAAAGGTAACAAATGATTACAAATAAGGTTTCATCATTTACTTATCGAAAAATAGATGTTTTAATTTTGGATGTAAGGTCCTTACATTCTATAAGATACAAAAGAAGTAAATTTCAGTTTTTTTGTATCAATAATTTAAGCTTATGTAGGTTGAAGAAATAAAAAGCTAAAATGAATGGATTCACAACCTAGTTTTTATTACGATTTGAAATTTATGGGATATAGTGATACCAATAGAATATTTGGAAAGCACTATGAAAGAACCTTTAATAAAGTTCCTGTTATGTAAATATTGGAGGGCTTTCTTAAAACTCGTCAGGCTTAATGTTTAAATAATCCTGAAGCGCAAAAATATTACCAAAAACAGGTGCTGAAAAAAGTAACACCTGGTGCATCAGCATGAATTTCTGCAAAAAACATAAGGTATAAAATGCAGTTTAAAGTTAAAACAGATATGACCATTTATACCCACTACCTTTGGCTCATTTAGTGGGTATAAATTGGTTGGTTTTAGTGTTAAAGGTGTATTGAAAGTTGAAGTAAGTTAGGGATTTTAAAATAAATTTGGGACAAATATCTCTTCAAACGAGGAATAAACAGTATCTTAAAAATGTAATCTCGCTAATGATTTTAATCTCAAATATTCGTAAGTAAATATACCCTAGAACCTACTCTGACGGATACAAAATCTGTAAACAAACAGTGAATTAAAATTTATATAATTCTAGAAAGTTGAAGATTCGGGATACAGCTGCTACAATATCCTTTGCTTTTACAGGCTCACTTAAACAGATAATATAAATTTAATTCATTCAGATATGTTAAAAAATATAAAATGTAAGGACCCCTAATCCTTTAAAGTGTTTATATAAAAATGACGTAGAATATGTTCTACGTCATTTTTATATATATGAGAAACCCACCTCCTTCAGAAGAATGCACGGAAATCTCACAGAGTTGGACATACTGATACTAGTAGGAGTACATCTGAGACGTGAATATCTCGGATGTACTCCATGCCCATCAAATCATTACCCCCATAACGAAAAAACGTTATTCTTTCTGTAATGCTATGGAAAGGATGGTGTTTTATATGTGTAGCGAAGTTTTAAATGAACTTACTCTGTTTTCTTAGGAATTGCAACGATCTTTGACCCCACAAGCTCTACAACGGCTGGCTAGAAAAGTGGACTTTGGTCAAAGAACGAGTATGTATCAAGCTAAAGATTTAATAGCGTTGTACGTGTGTTTAAGTCAAAAAGTAGCCTGTACTTCCTTGACTCAGTTATGTAGTTATTTGGAATCTTCAACGAGTGTCTTGATCAGTCCTAAAGAAAAACTTGAAGAAACACAGAGGCTAAAAATCCCTGTGTTTTCAAAATACACCTATTGGAAGTTGCTTTGTCCTTCCTCGCACGTATTCGCTATGCAACTATTACCATCAATTACAGTTGCGTAGCGAATATTCACCGCCCAAAGGCATGTCTGCCTCGGTGCAAATTACCAAGACTCCTGCAAGTTTTATAGATTTTTTGCATTAGGGCCTCATATTATTTTCAAAATATTTTTAGGCACTAATACCTTGATGCTGTGTCATTTCACCTTTATGAGAAACATAGCTATGTGCTATCATTCCTAGCATTATTACAAACATACCGCCCCAAGATAAAATAGTAGGAGCTGGAGAATGTAATAAAACTAGCTCCCCGATAACAGCAAATAGTACTTCCATAGATTGCGTTGCTTCAACAGTAGCCAGTTTTTGCATATCCCCTCTTACCATATCAGTTGCTTTGAAAAATAAAATAGTTCCAATTACACCTGAACAAATAGCAACTAAAATAGATTGCATTGTTTGTTCTTTACTAGGCGCTCCTATTGTAAAAAAGCCATACACGGATAGCAAAAACCAAAATGGTAAGCTAGCTAATGTCATTCCAAGCACACGTTGATAAGTATCCAGACGGTCCCCACAAACCTCCATCATCTTACGATTACCTAATGGATAAGCAAAAGAAGCTATAATGACAGGGATAATACCTAACAAAATATCCCTTAGAGCAAGAGATTTCGCTTGCTCTATTTGCATAAGAACAATACCAAGAAGAATAATAAGTGACATACCCATCCCTTTTATTGGTATTTCTCCTCTTTTCTTAAGAAGCCCATCTGGTGTTTGAATGGTTTGAGTAAAAAGAGGCGCTAATAAAGATCCTGATATAATAGTAATCTGCCAAGTCCCAGCAATTACCCATCCTGGTGCATGTTCAGCCGCAAAACATAATGGAGCGTAAAACAGGACAAATCCAATAAAACTCCATAAAACCCACGCTCCCGGATTTTCTCTCATAACTTGCAATAGCGGCCTTAGTTTTTTTCTACTCATAACAATAAGCAAAAGAAATAAAACCATGAAAATAAATCTTAGTGACGCACTCCATATCCAGTTACCACCTGATAATTCCATCGCTCGATTAATTATAAATGTGAACGAAAAAAAGAAAGCACCACAAATACCTAAAAAAACCGGACGCAAACTTCTTACCTCAATCTGCTTCATAAGTCAGTACCTTCCCAAGACTTAACCAGTTTTGTTCCACTTTGATTGACCAACATATGTAATCCCCTCTTCTTTAAGATGCTTTAGCATTTCTAGAAACAATGTATAAAATCTCTTGGAGGAACTGCAAATGCAGTTCCTAAAATTAAAAGAGCATACGAATCGAGTATAGAGTGTTCAAAATGTAATTTCATCGTTCAGAACGGAGAAAAATGGATCATCAATTTGTGGAATTTCCCAAACGGGAGGCAACATATCAAATGTGAATTTGAAATAAAGGTAAGATGCTTTTAAGAAAGACGCGAAGTTTTGAATAAAGGTGTGACGTTTATACTAGTAACCTAAAATTAGCATCGCGCTATAGCATTGATTAAGCGATGTAGAGATTAAAGAAAACTAAACAAAATCTTAATTTGAACAGAGTGAGCCCCCTTATAAGAAAATAAGGGGGCTCAGAACAGAAATATACAAGTAGTATTAAAGAACTTCAAAACGGAGGTACTATGTTAGTTTAACACGTATTAAAGAGATGGTAGATGCATTGTAATCGGATTGTTACCTCTCTATCCTTCCTTAAAATAATAAGCATGGTGCTATAGCATTGATTAAGCGATATAAATGTGGCTTTAAAACAAAGTTTAATCGCTTATAAATTTAAAAAATCCTTTATATAAGGGTTCTTTTTTAATGAAATTCAAAAAAACAAAGGATAGAGCTTCTCTGAGAAAAATTCTATGGATTTATTGAAAGACTGTGTTAGAACAAGTTATCTTTGTTACTATTTGTAACTTACATACTTAAAAACTTGATGTTTTAATAAAAGTGCAAATGGTTTGACCACTAAGGAAGAAGAAGATTCTACTATTGAACTACTCACCACGCTTCCTACTTTAGCTTGGTTTTTGCAACTTCGGCAAGCGTGGGTCGCTAGAGCGTTGAAGAGCTATCTGTACAAGTATATAGTAGCAAACATGTTGGCTTATGCCAGCCGACATTCATCTCCCACCTAGAATTGGTGTTTCACACCTTCATAGTCAACCTATTTTTTACAAAACAACAAAAATATAGGTTGTAATAATCATCTTTTATATTTACGTTTTTGGGGGTAAAAAATGGAACAAATGAACAGGCATCTAAATATGTCCCTTATTCAACTATTTCTTTTAGTACTTAACCAATTTTTATTTTCAGCAATGTTTCCATTATTACCTTGGTTTATTGAAGATGCTGTAGCAGGGTTTGGTGTCTTAATTACTTCGACTTTACTAATGTTTATTGGCATGAAAATGATGAACCTTAATGACAATAATAATTATTTAATAACAAAAATAAGGCAATCTATTCCCTTTATAACATCAATTTTCTCATGTTGTATTATGATCATGAAAATTACAGATTTATCTACTATAGTAGCTCTCGTATTTAATTTTGTAATGGTTATTATAACACTTGTATTTTTGTTACGAGATTTATCTAAACTAAATAATTGACCTAGCCAAAGAGCACTTTCTGAGGTGCTCCTACACTTACATATCAAATAGTGTTTTGGTTTAGTTTTGGCTCCAGAATAATCCAATCAAAATACCATGAACAAAGAACGGACTGGATACTGCACTCCACGATGCCATCCATTTAGCTTATTTCCAACAAAGTAAATTCTTGATTATCTTTTCGCCACAATTACTCATAGTTAACTCTTCAACAATCCATTTTCCACTTAAAGAGCACTGCTCGAAGGTACCCTTTTTGGTTTGTAGATTTTCAGCAGAAAGAAATTTTCAACGACCCTATTACCTCTCCTTGAACAAACTTTCGCATTCAATTCGACAAATCCTTACATTATTGTTACATTTCTTTTGATAACCCTATGTTATTATGTATCTGCAGGGTAAATTCCTTGAAACGAAATTTTCTAATTCCCACTAGATTTTTTGTCACAAGGATTTTTGTTTACCAAACCCTTGCATAGTAACTTCATCTGACGAAGCCTCCTTCCGTACTCACAGTTGGCTTCGTCTAAAATAACACTTTTGTTCAATTTTTATCGTTAAGAACTAGAAAACTAGAATATCACTCCGTATATGCTCACACCTTCCATCTCTTTACCCACATACTTATATACACCTGTTAAACTAACATAAAATCCCCGATGAGTCGGAGATTTCAAGTAAGGATTTTTAGTTTTTTGCTGCACGGTAAGACTACATTTTTCTATTAAATAAGGCCTATGAGTCATATGTTAATTGAAAAATTCGACTGTCATAATTTCTCCATCAATAAGAAAGGTGAATTGTCGTTTTTGAACTACTCACCACTTAACGTTCTAACGGGCTGTTTGAAGTGAGAGATTCCTACGAACACCGATGTATCCACCAGTTATCTTAGTAAGTTCTGCCCGATCACATTTTAAACTATAATATTTACACAAGTACAACCGGTGTTGCTTATTCAAAAGGTAGCTTCTGAGACATGAGAAAATAATAAGCAACACAAATATGTAAAATTCAATCCAGTACCTGCTAAATATGTGCAATTAGAGGTAGTAAACCGAATGAATGGATTTTCGTCAGCAGCAGAAATAAATATTCTGAGGTATTTATTTCTGTTGATTTTAAAAATCATAAAAAAGAGATACGTTTCAATTAAAGCGTATCTCTTTTTTACAAACACAACATTCTTTAATCGTGTTATTTGATGCTAAATAGTATTAGAAAACGGAATAAATGGTGTAATCCTCTTATGATTAAATTTCGTCTAGCGCCTAATAAGAATACTTATATCAGGTCCTAAAAAACAGTTTTTTTATTAACTAACTTTATGATAGTTTCCATGTTTCACCACCTGTCTAGCATACTCTATATTATGAAGTTTCATCGTTTCAGAAATATCTACAACAATTGTATTCTGTAAAACACTTATTACATAACCGGTTAACTGTATGGAAGGATTGTCGCGATAAGGAAATCGAACATAATTACCTTTGGTTATATCAATTGTAGAGTCCATGGAATGTACCTCGTTTCTTAGTAAGAATTCATTGTTATTATAACGTATGGGACGGGTATATCGTGTGAACTGTTACCTTTGTAACAAAAGGTAACAGCCCTAATTCATATATTGTACATAATCTCCTCTTATAGTCTGGTCTATTTTATGTTCGAATTAGGGTTTAAGGGCATGTCTTATGAGATTGTAAAACATGCTCCTTTTAGATTATAAAATCTAAGTCTTTTGTGAGTTCTTCCAAAAGAGAATGAGTTAAATGACTTCGCAAATCTTCAGCAAATACTTGTAATCTATATTGAATTAAAAGATTCATAAAAAACGTTATTCTTTCTAATAATCTTGTTTAGAAAGAATAACGTTTTTTTATTAGATTCTTAGGTTGATGGACATGTATGGTGCTCGCTAGGTGGTAATACATATAGAAAATAACAGTAGCAAAAATAATAATAGAGTATGGGTTCAGGCTGTTAAGGGTGCAATTGATTAAATGAAGTTTTTGTGTAATTCCACAAAATGGGGATGTATTTTTCTTCCTTCTTAACAATGAAAAAGCGTTTTAAACACTCTATACTCTAATTACAATAAATCAAGGATTAATAGGAGTGTGAAAATCTAATCCTATGTCTGTCCTAAGCATGTAATTACACGAGGCTGCTGACTTCACTTAAGCCCAATCCCTTAAAAATCAGCAATTAAAAGTTGAATTTATAGAACAACTTAAGACGCTATCAAGTACTTCATTTGACTCGTATATAAACAAAATATAAAAAATACGAATTTAAAATATTTCCCAAAATTAAAAGCAATCATTATTGAAGCTGGAATTGAGGTACACTCAGGAATTATATATAGCTAGGTTTGAAAAAAATGAGTTTAAAAATTTATTTTCTGATGAAAACAACCCATTTATGAATAAATTTATGTCAGAAAGTCAGGGTGTTACTGGTGATGGAATAGTTGAGTTTGCTAAATCTGTCCGTCCGAGGGGGATGGGAAAATCATCCATACGCTGGCATCCCACTATTTGTACGCAATGTACAAATGGGATAGGGCTACTGAATTTAAGCCTATGGAAGAACGATATGTAAATGCAGAACTCGGCTATTATATTACAATTTCTAAAAAGTTAATTGAAAAAATAACACTTCAAGAAGAATCGAAAACTACTCAATGTTTTCTTTATATTGATACAGATAAAACGTGGCTTGAAGTTTATACCTTTGATTATAAGGAATGGCCAAAGATCAAAAATTATGAAGCGGCAGTTAAAACAAGAGAGCATGTATATGCAATATCAAAAAAATTTGACTACCAGAATCTTAAATTTTATATCAAATCCATGGCTGATTACCAACGAAAGTAAAGGAGCGATGAGCATGACAACAATTTTAGTATTAGATGATGAAATAACAATTCGTAATTTTATTACTTTAAATATGAAGCATGCTGGTTTCAATGTTCTAGAAACCAATACAGGTGAAAAAGCTCTTGAGCTTTTAGAACATCATAATGTTGATATTATAATACTTGATGTTATGTTACCGGGAATAGATGGTTTTCAAGTATGCAAAAAAATACGAAAATACAATGAAAAGATTGGTATTATTATGTTAACGTCACGTGTGCAAAGTAAAGATCAGGTTCACGGTTTGACAATTGGGGCAGATGATTATATAAAAAAACCATTTAGTATAATTGAATTAGTAGCACGTGTACAATCATTGCTAAGAAGAGTAAAAGAAACTAAAAAGGATATGGAATCGATTCGCTCAGGACCATTTCAATTAAATATTCTGCAAGAAAAATTATATAAGGATGGGATAGAAATTGACTTAACTCCAACAGAGTATATTATTTTACGATATTTAATGGAAAATTCCATAAAGCCAATTCCACGTGATGAACTCTTAAATAAAATATGGGGTATAAATTGTTTAAGTGACACAAAAGTAGTAGATGTGAATATCAGTCGCCTTCGTCAGAAAATCGAACTTAGTCCTTCTAACCCTCAGTTTCTCCTTACTGTATGGGGAAAAGGATATAGGTGGAATGGAGGAAAACAATGAGGTGTAAAATTAGTTTGTACTTTATCAGTTTTCCGCAAGAAGACTCCTTCCTCAATCCCGCGCAGGGCGTAGCCCAGTGATAGGTGGGAGATGAATTGTGGTTGGCGTTAGCCAAAGGTATTTAAACACATCATGCCTTATAGTATAATCAGGCGTATCAAAGGAAGCTTTGTTAACTACTGGTGGTTCTTCCATAAATGTGGTTCAAAAATACATCGAAAACCAAGTAATGAAGTGAGGTGAAAGCATTGTTAGTCAATAAGGCTTATAAGTTCAGAATCTATCCAAATAAAGATCAGGAAATACTGATTGCGAAAACAATCGGTTGTTCTCGTTTTGTCTTTAATCACTTCTTAGGTATGTGGAATGACACATACAAAGAAACTGGTAAAGGTCTTACTTATAACGCTTGTTCTTCTCAATTAACACAACTAAAGAAAGAATTAGTTTGGTTAAAAGAAGTAGACAGTATTGCGATTCAATCTTCCCTAAAAAACCTTGCGGATTCCTATAGTCGATTTTTTAAGAAACAAAATCAGGCACCTCGATTCAAATCTAAAAAGAATAATGTTCAGTCTTACACAACAAAGCATACAAACGGTAATATTGCCATCGTAGATAATAAGATCAAGCTACCAAAACTCGGTTTTGTTACGTTTGCCAAAAGCCGTGAGGTATATGGACGTATTATGAATGCTACTGTTAGACGAAATTCAAGCAGAAAATACTTCGTGGCAATTCTTACAGAAGTTGAAATACAGCCACTTGAAAAAGCTGATTCTGCTATCGGCATCGACCTAGGAATTACTGAATTTGCTATCCTTTCTGATGGTCATAAGATTGACAATAATAAGTTCACTTCCAAAATGGAGAAGAAGTTAAAACGTGAACAACGTAAATTATCAAAACGTGCATTAATCGCTAAAAATAAAGGAATACACCTTCTTGATGCGAAAAACTATCAGAAGCAAAAGCGTAAAGTTGCTAGATTACACGAAAGAGTCCTAAATCAACGGGACGACTTTCTAAATAAGTTGAGTACAGAGATCATCAAAAATCACGATATCATCTGTATCGAAGACTTGAATACAAAAGGAATGTTACGTAATCATAAATTAGCTAAATCAATCTCTGATGTATCTTGGTCTGCTTTTGTATCTAAATTAGAATACAAAGCAACTTGGTATGGCAAAAAAATCGTCAAAATAAGCAGATGGTTTCCATCTAGCCAAATATGTTCTGATTGTGGACATCATGATGGCAAGAAATCTCTTGAAATAAGAGACTGGACTTGCCCTATTTGTCATGCAAACCATGATAGAGATTTTAATGCTAGTAAAAATATTCTAGCCGAAGGCTTACGGACATTAGCCTTGGTTTGAAAAATCATAGAACCGTAGGAATCTACGGGGATAGCTTGGTAAATAAGAGAAACCGCTGTTGGTAAAGAAATACATCAATAAGTATGCTCTGTTCCCAAGAATCTCCCACTTCAATCAGACCGTAAGGTCGATAAGTGGGAGTAGTTCAAAGTTAATCTTGTATTAGTTATCATTACAATTGTGTTTTTATCACAAGGTTTTCCTAAACTACATCGAAACAGAAAATATAGACTTAAAAGAATACGAATGAAACAAAAGCGTTCTGATGTATATACCGATTAGCGTAAAAAGACTCCATTTTGATTAATCTTTTTCAAAATGAAGTCTTTTTGTTTGACGTAAAATTAAGGAATATAAAATGAATGGTAAATTATCTAGAAGAGAATCAAATTACTTATCAATATGCTGAACAACAAGTGAAGCGTATTCTTTTGCTCCTGTTGTGTTTAAATGAATTCCATCTGGTTCGAAATATGATTGATTTCCAGCACTTGCTGCATACCAATCAACTAGCACAGTATTTGGGAATTTAGAAGAGACTTCTTTTAATTTCTCATTAACTACGGACTCCCACGGACGAGGTATTCTAGTATTAACTAATACAATTTCACGTTCATCACCTATCAACTGAATTAACGATTCTAGTTGCTCAGTAGTAAATGCCCCATTTGTACCTAATCCAATAATAACATGACTTCCTAAAGTGCCTTCCTTTTTCATTCCCTCTACTATATCCAATGCTTGAGACATCTGTCTTCCAATTTTCGCATCAATTGTAATATTAGGAAAAGCATCCTTTAAATACGGAGAGACATCAATCATAATTGAATCACCAATGGCTGTAACAGTCTTAGGTTGTTTAATTTGATTAGAGGAATCTTTATTTTCGTCCTCTAATGTTTTATCAATCGGTTTCTCTTCCTTAGTAACTGGATGAGCAGATTCCTCATTTTTTTTCACTTGTACCGCCTCTGTCCTAACTTGTTTAGAATTGTCTTTTACTTTGCCGGCTGTTGAGAAACCAAAGATAACTGTTATGGAAAGGAATATTGTACATGCTAAAGCAACTCTATTAACGAATGATAAGTCTCTTATTTTCAAGTCCGTTAAACGAAGATTCTTCAATGCACCTTGACGAATTGGATTTTCAATAAACTTCCACGAAAGATGTGCCATAAGTAGAATCAAAAAAACTTGAAAAATAGCTTTTGTAAGATGAGGCCCTTCTGTATTAGCTTGCGAGCTCGTCAATGTGATAATCGGATAATGCCAAAGGTATATTCCATAGGACCGAATACCAATCCAACGTAATGGTTTAAACCTTAAAAGTACACTAACTCTGCTAGTTGGATGAGCAAGGTTGGCTATTAATAAAGCAGTAACAACCGATAAAAATAACATTCCTCCACGATATAGGAATGAGTCATATTGATTTGTCTCCCAAAACATAATTAAAATAATGATTAAAGCAATTCCCCCAACTACATCTAAAACAAAACGAGCTGGTGGAACAATTTTATTAGAAAGTCTATTACTTGGCCAAAGTAGGGCGAGTACTGCCCCTATCAATAAGGAAAACGCTCTTGTATCGGTACCATAATAAACTCTACTTGGATCATTTCCTGGTTCATACAGTACAGCCATCGCAATTGCTGAAGCAATTGCTCCTAAAAAAATAAATAGTGTCATACGTGATCGTTTTTTTATGTAGTAGAATCCTAAACTAAGTATGAATGGCCAGACTACATAAAATTGCTCTTCAACAGCCAACGACCAAAAATGATTTAAAGGAGTAGGTTGGCCAAAGTTATCAAAATATGATAACTTATGATAAATGTACCACCAGTTACTAATATATAATACTGCTGCTAACGAATCTCCTCGCATTTTTCCTAGTAAGGAGTTATGAAATAACGTCACCCATGCAAAAACAATAATGAGCATAACAAACATTCCTGGAAGTAATCTTCTTGCCCTACGTATCCAGAAATTTTTTAAATCAATTCTTTTATATTTCTCCCACTCAGTAGCAAGAAGATCGGTAATTAAATAACCCGAGAGTACAAAGAAAACTGTAACGCCCAGGAATCCTCCAGGTATCCACTTATAGTTGACATGATATAACACGACACCCAGTATAGCCAGCCCTCTTAAACTATCTAATCCGACCATATAACGATTATTTTTCTTTAATGGTGTAAGCATATATAATCCTCCCTTAAACTTTGCTGATATGCTTGGTTACTTTTTCTCATAAGTGATCATCAACAGAAAACAAATGAAAACTCTATGAATATGGGGAAAAGTACACCTATACAACGAAACTTTTATATAGCAATTCCTTAATTTGTAATTATGTTCTTTGTTACCAAGCCAAAAAGTCGAAAGAACATTATAAAATGCTTTTTCGACTTTTACAATATATCATTTAATTAACTAGTACTTGAATATCTCCTTCTAATATTTCACAATTCAAATTTATCCTTTTTACAGATTTTCAATATAAGAAGCTCGGTGTAGAACTTTGATTTGTCTGTAGATAGAAGAATTTCAAGATACTTAAGTTCATAATTATTTCTCTAGCTTTTGCTCTTTTATTTTTATCTTCGCGCCTTTATAAAAACTTAATTTCTCCTTATTATACTCTGTAGTATATTGATTGAACTTTTCTTTTTCCTTTAGTGTTTCTTTATTTATTACATTGTAAGCTTTAACTTTCTCACTAATTTCTTTTAGTTTTGTTTCTTTTTCTTTTAGCTTTTCATAAAGTTCTTTTTCAATTATTAATGATTTTTTGTAGCTTCCATTCATTTTTAGAAAAGCATCATAACGATTTTTATAAGCTTTTTCTACTGTTTTGGCTTGTTCTTGTAATTTTTTATCCTTGATTTTATTTATATCATTAAGAACTGATGTTACTTCTTTTTGGGCTTTTTCCAATACATCTGCTTCATTATCTAACTCTTTCTCACGTTCAGATACATTTGCAACAGCTTGTTTTACTTGGGGTAGTGCTTCCTCATTATTCTCTTGTCCTTTCTGTATAATTTGATTGTACAATTCTTGTCCCTTTGCTTCTAACTGCTCTAATTTTTTTACATTATCAGATAACGCTTTTTCTTGATCTGCTGCCTTTTCAAAAGCAACGTATAATTTCTCTTCTGGCTTTGCTCCTAAACATCCCGCTAGAAATCCAATTGATAAGATTCCTATTAGGATCGCTTTTCTATTAATCAATTTTAATCCCTCCTACAATATCAAATGCGTTTATCGTGCCAAAAATTCAATGGAAAATGTTCTTCTTCATGATACGCTTCAAGTTCATATCCTTTTTCTTTTAATCCTTTTATGATAGCTGGTACAGCAGCAACAGATTGCGGATGAATATCATGCATTAAAATAACTTCTTGTGGTTCTGTTGCACCTGCTAATACATTTTGAACAATTTGAGCTGAAGCTGAATCAATTGGCATCTTGTTATACTTCCAATCTAAAGAGTCAATTGTCCAATCCCAAACTGTAAAACCAGCTTCTACTGCTTTATTGCGAAGTTCTTCATTTAGTCCTGGCATGGAGCCATATGGTGGACGTGTTAATTTGGGAGATCCTTTCAGAATATTTGCTATTAAATTTTGATCTTCTTTCATTTCATTTACATACTCACCATCGGTATACAATTTCTTAAAGTTATGTGTCATACTGTGCATGCCCACATAATGGCCTTCTTCTTTCTCTCGTTTCACTAAATCCGGAAACTGCTTCACATTTTCACCAATTAAAAAAAATGTTGCTTCCGCACCATTTTGTCGTAGTATGTCTAACAACTCAGCTGTATATTTACCAGGACCATCATCAAAAGTAAGATAGGCAACTTTTCTCTCTTGGCCATTAAAGCGCTTTGGTGCTTCTTTCTTTATTTCATTTTTTCTTTGTTCACTTGCTAATTGCACTGAATTCTCTTGCTTCGCTACGGCTCTTGCTGATGAAGTAAGAGATTGATACATAAAATAGCAAACTACTACTGCAATAATTGCTATAATTGTAATAGATATACGTTGTATATTAGTAGTATGTCTCATAATAGGAACCCCTTTCGTTTTATATATTAATTTTATTATGTGATTTACATTTGATTTGCTATGACATTTATAAATAACAAATCGAAGTAATAATTCTTTCTCTTTTTATAGAAGAGATATAATTTGTTGAGAATATATACAATATCCAAAGATATATTGAGGATGTTTTCCACTTTGATACGATTTACAGATAATCCTTTTGAAGTATTTAGAGGAAAAGACGTTTATCCTCCATATATACTTCATTAACGGATATGAAAACGATTCCTGAAACATTTATATTAACTATTATATGGATTAAAGTTTTCTGAAAATACAAGAAGATTAGATAATAATTCTATCCAATCTTCTTGAGAGGTTAGTATAGTTTAACTATTTTACCGCTAATTTCTTAAATCAAATAATCTGTTTATTAACCAAGAAAAAGAAATATCTGTAGATTACAGATATTTCCCTATCCAAACAATTACAGCTTAATTCCCTCCATTTATAGGAAGATTTTCATAAATTCAATTGCAGCATACTAGTATGCTAATAACACTAGTTCGAAAAATAGGAATAACTTGTACTTATTCCTTCATATGTTTCTTAATTTGTAGAAAAATCCCCAAATGTGTTATCTAATTAAGCACCCGTTCATACATATGACAACAACATAGCTTTTTTTCATCTTATTTAATACATGAAAGGCTCATGTTAATTTGGTTTACTTTTTCGCAAGAGCTTCTTCTATAGAAACACAAACATAGCCGAGTTCTTTTGCAACCACTTCACATGTAACTTCACCGTTCAGCATGTTTACACCGAGTTTTAATGCATTGTTTTCTAAGATTGCTTCTTGCACACCCTTATTGGCGATTTGTAATGCATATGGAATTGTTACATTAGTTAAAGCGATAGTAGAAGTTCTTGGAACTGCACCTGGCATATTCGCAACAGAATAGTGAAGTATTCCATACTTTTCGAATGTCGGGTTATCGTGCGTTGTGACATGATCACAAGTTTCCACGGCTCCACCTTGATCAATTGCTACATCCACGATTACAGAACCAGGTTTCATTGCCCTTACCATTTCTTCTGTAACAAGCTTAGGTGCTTTGGCACCGGGAATTAAAACAGCACTAATTAACAAATCTGCTTGTTTTACCGCTTCCGCGATGTTAAACGGGTTGGATATCAATGTTTTAATTTGAGTACCAAAAATGTCATCCAGTTGGCGTAATCTTTCTGCATTCAAGTCAATAATTGTTACATCGGCACCTAAGCCAATTGCCATTTTCGCAGCATTTGTTCCTACAATGCCTCCACCAAGGATAGCGATTTTTCCGCGATTTACACCGGGAACACCTGCCAGAAGAATACCTTGTCCACCGTTTGATTTTTGTAGGAATTGTGCGCCAATTTGTACAGACATCCGCCCAGCTACCTCACTCATTGGTGTAAGAAGCGGAAGCGTATGATTCACTTCTACAGTTTCGTAAGCAATTGCAGTAACACCATTATCTTTAAGAGCTTGGGCTAAAGCTGGCTCTGCAGCCAAATGCAAGTAAGTGAATAGAATTAAATCTGGACGAAAGTATGTGTATTCACTGGCGAGGGGCTCTTTTACTTTCATAATCATTTCTGATTGTCTCCATACTTCTGCAGCACTTTGAATAATTTCAGCACCGGCATATACATAATCTACATTGTTAAACCCGCTTTCAACACCGGCATTTGTTTCAATCAATACTTTATGTCCAGCCTTGACAAACGCAATAACTCCTGCAGGTGTAAGTGCAACACGGTTTTCATTATTTTTTATTTCCTTTGGTACTCCAATAATCATGAAATGATCTTCCCCTCTGTACTAATCTTTAGGTAACTTAGTTGTAGTCCAAGTATAGAGTATTAAAAATCTTTTTTCATTGTTAGGAAAAAAGAAAAATGCAGCATCCTTTTGTGGAATTCCACAAAAGGATGCTGCTACATGAATTTTTTTAGTTTGAGATCCAAGAACATAATCATTTTTTTGTTTGGATCTTTTAAATCAATCTCACTGATTTCACAAATACGTTTAAGTCTATAACTTAATGTATTAGGATGAATATTTAAAGATTTGGCCACCTCACCCACATTACTGTCTTTATTCAAAAAGGTCTCCAACGTCTCAACAAGGTTGCAATTATGCTTATAATCATAATCATACAGCTTTTGTAACGCTTGATTTTCATACTCTTCACACTTTCGTTTCTCAAGGAGAAGGTCAATCAATTGATAAATACCCATATTTTGATATCCGTGGATGTTTGCTGTGTCGCAAGGGAATTTTTCCTTTATAGATAAAACAGTTAGAGCCTCTTTATAAGCTTTATCAACTTTTTGATAGTCACTATAAGCACTACTAAACGCTGGTTTGATATGTTTAACTCCAAATCGTTTTTCCATTTTATGCACAAACATTTCAACGAAATTGTTGATTTCATAGGATGGTCGATTCACACAGTCCAATGAAGTAAGAAGAATTAATCGATTATGATCTATTGTGGTAAGTAAAACTTCTAAATGTTGGCTTGTTTTTAGCAAATAAGAAATCTGTCTTTCTTTTTTATTTATAATTTCTTGTTCAAACTGGAATACGATGATAGTAAATACAGATGCAGGAGTAATGTGCAGACGATGGAAATTTTCAATAATCATTTCATTTATTTGTATGTGATTGGTCAATAATTTCCAGAAAAATTCTTGTGTTTGTTCGACCTTTTTATTTTTACGAGCTTGAAGCTGTATTAATTTGCTTTTTACGGCCTCTGCAGCTTTTTTCAGCAAGGTGAAATTTTCCTCAGTTAAGAAATGTTCGTCTTCCATAACCCAGATGAATCCCAAAACATCTTCTTTGTTCCAAATAGAAATAGCAACCCTGTCACTAAGACCGACACCATTTATCCTCTTTACACGAATAGGTTCACGTTTTTTCAACAGTTCAGGGATAATGCCTTCTTTCCACAAACTGTTAATTACTTTTTCAGGCACACGTCTTCCCATAATAGTTGCAACTCTTGCGGAGTCTATTCTTTCATCATGAGTACTATATGCCAGAAGACGATGATTCACATCTTCAATTGTAACTGGGCATTGTAGGACCTCACTAATTGTGTCCGCAAACTCTTCTAAACTGTTAAAGTTGATTTTAGAGAAATCATTTTTCATATATGTCAAAACTCATCCATCCTATTTAAAATATAATTTTTATCTACTGTAAAATGTAAAAAAAATAGTCATTGTGTAAACTAACAAACCTATAACACTTTTTATTAATAGTAAGGAATCGCTGTAACTCACTACACGTGGAAAAACCAAAGTTTAGTTGCAAACTTCGGTTTCGTTTGTATAGAGCACGAAGCGTTTCAATTCCTTTAATCGTACGAGAAGTATGACGCAGATTTTGAATGTCTGCGGATTTCAAATAATTTCGCTTTTTCCGAAGTTAAATATCTAATGTGTGTCCATATTTATTGATTATGCGATATAAATGACACCATTTTTTCTGAACTTTATATAGTTTTTTTCATCTAGCTTCTAGGATAGATGAAGGCTTTTCATTTTCTTTTTCCATAATGGTCATACCAATTACACATTTATTAAAACATTAAATCCTCAATGCGTAAATAGTAGATTTTTGTCGAATGTATTCAGTGATTTAATTATTATAAATTCAAGAGAGCAGAAATATTATAGTTATAACTTGATGTATACAGCGAAATAATAACTACTTTAATCTATTAAAAACATGTAATTTAATTTAATTTAATTATTTCAAATATAATTTAATAAAGTGACGCTTGTCAATTCCTAAATATTATCCATTATTCCATTTGTTAGAGGATTAATATGGACTTTTGATGAAATAAGGAAATTATGGACATCTTTTTAGAAGATATTGCATATGTTTGGTTATATATTGATATTTATCTTTCAATTGAATGGACAAAGTGACTTCAAAAGAAGGGAAATGAGGAAACCATGATACATCAGTATGAAATTGATTTTTCCGTTGTGTATGGTGGCAAGGAAAAAGGTTTACAATCCGCAATTATTCCAGCAAATTCTTTAGAGGAAGCAAACAAGAAATTGAAATCTGAAGTCAAGCGACGCTTTGGAAAATGTTATGTGAGAATTCATACGGCCAATTTATATGTTTCAGAGGATAGTAGATATGCAATTGTGTAACAAAGTCTTGCTTATATAGCAGGGCTTTTTCTTATGTGTGACAATTATATTTAAATGAGTATATCAAACTACTCCGCATGGGAGTTAATGTACAAGATACCTATGTTTTCACCGTAGGGACTACTGGCAGAGACTGCTAAGATAGCCGGTGGATACATCGGAGTTCGCAGGAATCTTCCACTTCAAACAGTCCGTAAGGACATTAGTTAAGTGGTGAGTAGTTCAATTTAAGGAGCGTTATTATATTTTCAAGTTAATTGGCATGTATGGTGATCCCTATAAAAAACATACAACCTTACCAAGAAATACAAGGTTGTATGTTTTTTATATTATTTATATCTAGTTAATAGCAATTCAGTGATTTTCTATTGGTGGGTCTATTCTTTCAACCTGTCCCTTTTTTATACTCTTAGAACCTTCATATAATGCATCCGCATAATTTTTAAAGTCCTGCCATCCCTAGTTCGAAGCCAATTCATCTCCCGCCTACTATCTTCGCATTCCTAGAGGAAAGAGTCTTCTTGGCTAAAATGATAAAAAACACTCGTTCTGATTAAGGACGAGTGTTTTTCTTTTTAGGTTATCTAACAGGTATAAACTTCCATGAGCTAGGTTTTTGTTTTTTTTCACCTAGTACAATCCAACTTTTCTTTGCATTTATATTTTCATAATTTAATGGATAGTCATCTGTAAAAATATTATATTCTGTAGGATTATCCAGGTTAATTTTAATTTTAAAATC